>JANXQE010000825.1 GCA_025356925.1 Limisphaerales bacterium
GTGCGACGAGTGTGGCGAAGGCATGATTCAGTTCAAAAATGGAGTCATTGCCACGCTGGCCGCCGGTTGGGTGGATGTGGAGGACCCCGTGCAACTCCTGATCAGCGGCACAGAAGGCCACGCGGTGGTGGTGGATAATCACCTTTATTATAAAAGCAAACAACTGCCGGGAACTGACAGCAAAGATCCCTACACCAAGCTGCCGCCAGCGTCACGCCCCCCTATGCATCAATTCTTGGATGCGGTCGCCGGGGCGAAAGACCAGCCGCTGGTCAAGCCGTCGGAAGCGGCGGCCCGGGTCGTTGCAATGGAAGCACTGTACAAAGGGGCCCGTGAAAAGAAATGGGTGAAAGTATAGAGAGCCAGCGAGCGAGTGGGCCGGGTTTCAAATCGGTGGGGGGGGCGCCACGGCCCCCAGGAGTTGTAGGCCGCCCCGGCCTCACGCGGTGGCAGGTAAGTTGCAGGCGACGTGCCTTCACGCGCCGCTATCGCGAGTTGATGCAACCCGGCACTAATTCCACGAGGCCTCATTCAACCAAGCTAATTGGGGACTCGCGGGAGCTCGTCCTTCCGGTGCGTTACCTGGCACCGGAAAGATCGCGGATCTTGATGTTTCGAAACCAGACGTTGCTGTGGTGATCCTGGAGGAGCAGGCGCCCGCTGACCCGGTTGCCGAAGCCGGTTACGGTCTTGAACTTGCTCGCGGCCACCGCCGCCTTAACCGCGTCGCTCCCGCACTCGTACTCGAGGACTTTCGTTCCGTTCAACCAATGCTCGACGTGATTTGCGTTAACCAGGATCCGTGACTGATTGACTTCGCCGAGCGGCCTGGTTGGCGGAGCCACCGAGGGCTTGAGCACATCGTAAAACGATGCGGTGACCCGCTTCCCTTCCGCGGCTTTGCCGTCCGGGTTGAGTCGGTCATCCAGCATTTGGTATTCGTGGCCGAGCGCGGAATTCCGGGATTCCAAAACGAAATATTTCAACCCGCTGTTGCCAGCCGGCTCGAGTTTCCATTCCCATCGCAGATCGAACTGTTCGTACTCCCGATCGGAAAGAACATCACCACCGTCTTTGCCGAGGCAATGCAGCCACCCATCCTCAATGACCCAGCCGGTGGCCGGGAACGAGGTTCGCTTGAAGCTGTGCCAGCCGTGAGGCGTCTCGCCGTCAAAAAGGAGCTTCCAGCCGTTGGCCTTTTCCTCGGCCGACAATTGATTGGCCGGGTCAGCGGCCAGGACCTGGGCGCCCAGGAGAATCGAGGCTAAATGAGCGAATCGTAATAGGGTCATACGCATTCCTTACGTTATTACGAACCTGCGGTCGGGGAAAGGGGAATGCGCCCGAGCTCCCCTAGCCCACGAGCAGTAGCGCAGCGATCAACGCCGCCAGAGCGATACGGTACCAGCCGAAAACCACGAAGGTATGGGTTTGGATGTACCGCAGGAGCCAGCGCACAGCGATAAACGAAACCACCGCCGAGACCACAAAACCCAACGCCACCATGCCCCAGTTCTCCGGCACTGCGCCGGCGGGAGGATGATGCAACGCTTTGAAAATCTTCCAGCCACCCGCCGCTAACATGGTGGGAATTCCAACCAGAAAACAGTATTCTGTCGCTGCGGGGCGGTTCAGCCCGAATACGAGGCACAACAGGATCGTGATGCCCGAGCGGGAGGTACCGGGAAAAACAGCGGCGACGAGCTGTCCAAGCCCCACCGCCCACGCCATCGCCCACGTGACCTCGTTCTTGAGCGCTCTGCCTTTAAGCCACGCTTCCACCAGCACGAAACCAATTCCTCCCAGGAATAACGCGATGGCGACGGGTTTTAATTCTTCCGGAAGTTTGAACCCCTTTTTTTCCAAAATGAATCCGCCCATACCGGTGAGCACGAAGGCGAGCAGGATCTTGCCCGCATAAGCCTGTGTGGCGCGGTCGCGGAAATTGAACCAAAACTGCCGCAGCCGTTCCGGGAACAACGGCAGGACCGCCAGGACAGCACCGGATTGAATCACAATATTGAACAGGTCGCTCTGGTGCGTGCGCAGCCATCGCTCAGCGATCAGCAGATGTCCGGTGGAAGAGACCGGAAGGAACTCAGTAATTCCTTCGACGACACCAAGAACCGCAACGATGAACCAAGCTGGCATGCCGGGTAGAGACTAAAAAACCCAACCAAAGGCAAGGCCAAAGCGGAACAAAGCCCTTAATTGGGGACGGCCCTCGCTTTGGTCTTGCAAGGTTAAAGGGAGAGAATCAGTCAAGGCGGGCCGTTCGTTGTGCCCGTGTATGCCAGCCGGAAAAATTTCTGGGATTGCAGTGTGGCGAAAGACTCCGCGTATTCGTTAAAAGCGCCGGCCACAGAAATTGGACCGGAGATGGTCGTCCAACCGGAGCCAGCTATGCTGCTGGCGGATTGAAGAGTGAAGCCGACATAATTCGTGCTCCAATAAACCACCACTGCATTCGCATTCTGCCGGATGAAAAATTCGGGTGACTGTTCCGCGACGCGAGTCGCAGGCGGCGCGACGACAATCGAGCCGGCGAAATCAATCGCATCCCCGGGTGAGGTCGGCAGGAGGATGGGCGCACCGTCGCATTCCCGGTGGTTCGGCGTCAAAGGAATCAGCCACAATCCATTGGTTCCGAAAATCGTGCCCGCACTGACCAGGGTCGAATCATCTGGCGACCAGATTGCCCCGTGCGGAAAGCCGTTCGTTGTGTCCGTGAAGCCGCTGATCTGGCGCAACCCGCTGCCATCGGAATGAACGAGCCAGAGATTTTTTCCCCGATCCGCGTTGGTGGTGTTGCTGTCGCAAAAGACCAACTCACCGCCGTCCGGGGCCCAAGCAGG
>JANXQE010000011.1 GCA_025356925.1 Limisphaerales bacterium
GCATGCAGGAGGACCTCAGCCGTGTGCGAACCCCCAAGGCCGCGCTGGTCTTGGGCATGATCCGGCGCGTCGTGCTGAGCTTGTCCAATGCCGCCGTGGATCAGGCTCGCCAGCAAAACCCTAAAACCAAATTCAACACCAAAAGCTTTCGGCAGCGCTTCCTCTCGGCTCGCGGCGGTCGCGAGCGCCTCCACGCGCTGATTTTTGCACAAAATCCTGCTGTGCTGGACTTAGAATGATGAAAAGACGCGTCCTAGCCGGAGGTGCCACTGCGGCTTGCGCACTTGCCGGACGCTGGTATGCTGTCAACCATGATTGAGACACAGGTTGACGAAAGCACTGCCGCTCGTATTGCACGTTTGGCTAAGCGTGTGCTCGGCGGGGGCGAGATCACGCGCGCTGAAGCCCGCTTCCTGTTCGCGATCGAGGACTCGGCCGATATCTTTGATTTGCTTTCCTGGGCGAACCGCATCCGGGTGCAATTCAAGGGGAACAAAATCCACCTTTGCTCCATCATAAACGTTAAAGCAGGAGGTTGCTCGGAGAATTGCCGGTTCTGTGCTCAATCGGCGTCGTACCAGACCGACTCGCCGCGCTACGGACTCGTTGAAGCGGAGCCATTGAGGGCAGCAGCGGACGAAGCGAAGGCCAACGGCGTGACGGCTTTGGGTTTGGTGGCGGCTTGGCGTGGGTTGGAGGAAGGACCGGTGCTGGACGAGATTTGCGGTCACTTCCAGGAGCTCAAGAACAGCGGCAAAGCTCGGCCGGATGCTTCGTTGGGCATTATCAAAAACCAACGAGTCGCTGATCGGCTGAAAGAAGCGGGCTGTGAATGCTACAACCATAACCTCGAGAGCTCGCGGCGCTTTTTTCCGGAGGTATGCACGACTCACACGTATGAAGAGCGGGTTCAGACGATTCACCATCTTAAGAATGCGGGGATTAAGATCTGTTCCGGGGGGATCCTGGGCATGGGCGAAACCCGCGAGGACCGTTGTGATCTCGCCTTTTCGCTCAAGGAGATCGGGGCGCATGTGATTCCGCTCAACTTTCTCAATCCGATGGCGGGCACGCCGTTCGAAAAGCTCGAACCGTTGCCGCCAATGGAGATTCTCAAGTCGATCGCGTGCTTCCGGTTTATTCTTCCTCGCCAGGAAATCAAAGTTGCCGGCGGCCGAACGGTTAACTTGCGGGATTTGCAGAGCCTGATTTTCATGGCTGGCGCCAGCGCGCTGATGGTGGGCAATTACCTGACCACTTTGAACCAGCCGGTCGAGAAGGATCTGCAGATGCTCAAAGACCTCGGTCTGGATCCCTCGTGGGATAAACATGGTTTCTCCG
The DNA here is from genome assembly GCA_025356925.1 of Limisphaerales bacterium. GTDB lineage: Bacteria > Verrucomicrobiota > Verrucomicrobiia > Limisphaerales > UBA8199 > JANXQE01. The sequence continues at coordinate 1,342 of JANXQE010000011.1, forward strand.
ACCAGGAGGTGGCCGTCGAAGCCGATCTCGCCCGAGTCTAGGCAGGCACGGGGCGCAAGTACCGCTGCGGTTTAACAGGAGCAAGCTCGCACAGTGAGCCAGAGTGTGTCACCTTCCAGCGTGTCTGCATCGGAGCGATCAACACTCAACGAGATCTCGCGGCCAGGACAAATACGGCGCCTGGGCAGGAACCTCAACGGCTATTTCGGTGAAACGATCGATTTGCCATCCATTTTGGCGGACTGCGTTGCCGCTGCCCGGGCACACGGCTGGACCGTGACCGAGATACCGGTCACCGAGACGCTAACGCTTTCCGCTTTGACGCGTCCCGGCGCCCTTGTCACAAAGGACAAAGAAGCCACGGAGAATCGCTCGCCGCGAGTTTATATTTCCACCGGCATCCATGGCGACGAACCAGCCGGACCCCTGGCGGTGCGGCAGTTGCTCCAGGAGAACCAATGGCCGGCCGGGTTTGGGCTTTGGCTTTGTCCGTGTCTCAACCCGATGGCGTTTCGCCTCAACCGCCGGGAGAACGCCCAAGGCGTGGATCTCAACCGGCAGTACCTCCATCCGGCTGCTGCGGAAACGTCGGCCCATATCGGCTGGCTTGAACGCCAGGCGGCCTTTGATCTCTGTCTCTGCCTGCATGAAGATTGGGAGGCACACGGGTTTTATGTGTATGAACTCAACCCTGATAACCGAGCTTCGTTTGCACCGGACATGGTGAGCCAGGTGGCCGGTGTTTGTCCGATCGACACCTCCGAAGTCATCGAGGGCCGTCCTGCGAAACACGGTATTATTCGACCCGCCGCAGATCCGCGCGAGCGGCCTCAATGGCCGGAATCCTTCTATCTGGTGACTCACAAAACCCGGCTTTCATACACACTTGAAGCACCATCGGATTTCCCGCTGGCGAGCCGGGTAGCGGCCCTGGTGGTCGGGGTAAACACGACGCTGACCAGCCTGGAACGACAATGGAAATCTCTGCCACGGTCCTCATTCGACGGCCCCAGCGGAGGCTAGCCCGGGAATGTCCCAGCGCCGGGACGAGCCGTCCTCCCCTCGAGGCCAATCGACCAACTGCTGCTTACCTTGCCGCCCGCGTGCGCTGGTCCATCCAATGCTGGCCCAGTTCGCTCAAGGTGGCACTTTTCAAGACGCGTTCAGCCATCGGAAAAACGATTCGTTCCTCCCGGTTGAAGTGCCTGCGGGAGTGGGCCACGGCCGCCAGCAACAAGGCCTGTGCGTGCTTGATTCGCGTTGCGTTCCTGACTAGTTGCAGGCTTTCGTTCATTTCCTGGTGCTCTTCCAAAAAGGAGTCACGCTGGCCCAGTTGCTCGAAGCAATGTTCCAGCGGTCCTAAAAACAGCTCATCTTCTGTATCCGAATGGGCCTTAAGCATCGTCTCCATGAGTGCGGCCACGACCTTGACTTCGGCTAACGTCTTCAACGCGGGCGCTTTCCCCTCGATCTGATCGAACATGCTGTGAAAGACCAGGTGCTCGGCACGAAGGGCCTCGGTGATTTTCATGGCGAGTAGGCTTCCATCCCCACGCAGGAACAGACCAGGTTGCGATCACCGTAAACGTTATCAATTCGGCCTACCGCCGGCCAAAACTTATGATCGTGGAGCCACTTGGCAGGAAAACAGGCCTGCTCGCGTGAATACGCGTGGTCCCACTTCTCAGCGGCGAGCATGTCCGCGGTATGCGGGGCATTTTTCAGCAGGTTGTTTTTCGGGTCGACCCGGCCAGATTCGATCGCTTCGATCTCGGTGTGAATCGCGATCAGCGCATCGCAAAAACGGTCTAATTCTTCCTTGGACTCGCTTTCGGTGGGTTCGACCATCATCGTCCCCGGCACGGGCCAGGAGATCGTGGGCGCATGGAAACCATAATCCATGAGCCGCTTGGCGACATCTTCGACCGTGACGCTCTTGAACTGTCGCAGATCCAGGATGCATTCGTGCGCCACCAGCCCGCCCTGGCCCCGGAACAGAACGGGGAAGTAGCTCTGGAGTCGGTGGGCAATGTAATTGGCGTTGAGGATGGCGTGTTCGGTCGCGCGCTGCAGCCCAGTGGCGCCCATGGCCGCGATATAAACCCAGGAAATGGGCAGGATGCTGGCGCTACCCCAGGGCGCGGCGGCGACGGCTCCGACCGGGTTTTCGCCGCCCAGATTGACCACGGCATGGCCCGGAAGGAAATCTACCAGGTGCTCGGCCGCGCCGATCGGGCCCATGCCCGGACCGCCTCCGCCGTGTGGGATGCAAAAGGTCTTGTGCAGGTTGAGGTGACAGACGTCGGCTCCCATATCGCCGGGCCGGCAAAGCCCGACCTGGGCATTGAGGTTTGCGCCGTCCATATAAACCTGGCCTCCGTGGGCGTGGACGATATCGCAAATCTCACGAATGGTTTCCTCGAAAACACCGTGCGTGGACGGATACGTGACCATCAAGGCGGCCAGGTCGGCTTTGTGCGCAGCGGCCTTGGCCCGCAAGTCCTCGAGGTCGATGTTGCCTTCCTGGTCGCAGGCAACTGCGACGACCCTAAGACCGGCCATGACGGCGCTGGCAGGATTAGTGCCATGGGCGGAGGTTGGGATGAGGCAGATGTTTCGATGTTGCTGGCCCTGGCTGGCGTGATGGGCCCGGATTACGAGGAGGCCGGCATACTCGCCCTGTGAACCAGCATTGGGTTGAAGGGAGATTCCGGCAAACCCGGTGATTTCGGCGAGCCATTGTTCGAGCTGCTGGAACAACTCCTGATACCCCCGGGCTTGACGGAGCGGAGCAAAGGGGTGGAGGCGGCTGAACTCCGGCCAACTGACTGGAAACATTTCCACCGCCGCATTGAGTTTCATGGTGCAGGAGCCCAGCGGAATCATCGAAGTCGTCAGTGACAGATCGCGCGACTCCAACCGCTTGAGATAACGCAGCATTTCTGTTTCAGAGTGAAACCGGTTGAAAACCGGATGCGTGAGATACCGGCTCTTGCGGCCGTGCGGGGCGGGGAAGCCAGACTCTTCCCGGAGCGGCGCCGGCGAGGTTGAAGCAACACGCCGTTCGCCAGTCAACGCGCTGAGGATTTCCAAGACATCCGCCCCCGTCGTGGTTTCGTCCAGGGAGATTCCAAGAGTCCGGTCATCGATGACTCGAAAATTGATGCGGCGTGCCTCAGCGTTCTTCAGGATGCGTTCGATGCTCTTGCTCCCGATATCCACGCGCAACGTGTCAAAGTAGGGGAGACGTGCGGTTGGGGCATTCCCCTCGCCGGGTGAGGCTGAGGGCTGACCCACTGCGAAGCCCGCCGCCTCAAGGCCTTTGGCCAGGAACTTGGCCAGCAAATGGACGCGCAGGGCGATTTGCCTCAGTCCTTCCGGCCCGTGGTAGCAGGCGTACATCGCAGCCATGTTGGCCAGCAGGGCCTGCGCTGTGCAGATATTGCTGGTGGCCTTCTCGCGCCGGATATGTTGTTCGCGGGTCTGGAGGGCCAGGCGCAGCGCCGGGCGGCCACGTGAATCTTTGGAGACGCCGACAATTCGGCCCGGCATCTGCCGCTTGAACTCTTCACGGGTGGCGAAAAACGCCGCGTGTGGCCCGCCGTAGCCCAGCGGCACCCCAAACCGCTGCGCACTGCCCACCGCGATGTCTGCGCCGAATTCTCCCGGAGCCCGCAGCAGTGCCAGGCTGAGCAAGTCCGCCGCTACGGCGACGAGGGCCCCCGCGGCGTGCGCCTGCTCGACAAATCCTGAGTAATCGTGGATCCCGCCGTAGGTGCCGGGGTACTGGACCAGCGCCCCGAACACCCGGTCGGTGAATTGGAATGATCGGTGGTCGCCGATCGTCACTTCAATCCCGAGGGCTTTGGCCCGCGTTTTGACCACGTCGATCGTTTGCGGATGGCATTCCTCGGAGACAAAAAATGCGGTGCGGCCCTCCCTAATCCCGTGGCACATGCTCATGGCTTCGGCCGCGGCCGTGGCTTCATCGAGCAACGAGGCATTCGCCACCTCCAAGCCGGTCAGATCGATCACCATCGTCTGAAAGTTCAGTAGGGATTCGAGCCTGCCCTGTGAGATTTCTGCCTGGTATGGGGTGTATTGAGTGTACCAACCGGGGTTCTCAAACAGCGTCCGCTGGATCACCGGCGGGGTGACGCAATCATGATATCCCAACCCAATGTAAGATCGGAACACCTGGTTCTGAGCGGCGATTTCCCTTAGAGCTGCCAAAAGCTCCGGTTCACTCCGCCCGGGCGGGATTTGGAGGGGTCGGGTCAACCGGATTGCGCGGGGCACCGCCGCATTGATCAGGGCATCCAAGCTCTCAAACC
>JANXQE010000040.1 GCA_025356925.1 Limisphaerales bacterium
AGCAGGGTCGATTTGCCGCACCCGGACGGGCCAAAGAAAATCACAAATTCACCTTCCCGGATTTCGAGATTGACCGGCTCCAACGCGGCCACGGCCTGCGTCCCGTCCGAATAGGTCTTCGAGACCCTGGTCAATTTCAGTTTGACCGTGGGCGCCACAACGCCCGGCGCTGGCGAATTGGATTTAGTGTCCTCCATGACCTCTAGGGTGTCGGCCCTTCGACTGCCGGCAAGTTCTTTTCCCTCAATAGGTCTTTCAGGATGGTTAGGGCATAGATCCCGGCGAGGACGGGCTCATTCCGGATAAACCCGATGCGGTGGGACGCTCCGGCTGATTGCTTCAACGACGCGCACATCGGGTCCCAGGTGAACTCGACCCGGGTCATGGCTTTTTGGATTACCGCGGCCTGGAGCGCCTTCCCCGTTTCCTTGCGGAGTTGCTCGTTCAACACGGCGGCGGCAGCCGTTTTGTCCGAATTGATTCGCTCTGTAACTTCGACCAGCGCGGCAATCAATTTCCTCATTGTCGCCTGGTTGTCGGCCAGAAACGTCCGGTCCACCACCAAGTGCGTCGTCACGTACTTTCCGCCGGGCCAGAGCGATTTTTCCTCCAAAAAGACCTCACCACCGCCTTCCTCCTCGAGCCGGGCCAACCACGGTTCCACCGTCCAGGCACCGTCAATCTGCTTCTTCTTGAAAAGGGTGAGTTGGTCCGGGTTGGACAATGGCACGAGCGACACATTGCCTCCCCGCTCGCGTAACCGATAGCCCTTGTCCGCCAACCAAACGCGCGCGGCGACATCCTGCGTATTGCCCAACTGCGGCGTCGCGATCGTTTTGCCGTCAAAATCCTTCTCGGTATGGATGCCCGAGTCCTTTCGCACCACCAGTCCCGCGCCACCACTGGCGCTGCCGGCCACGATGACGAATTTCTCGCCCCGGGATTTGATATAGCCGTTGATCGTCGGACTGGGACCGACGAATGTCGCGTCCACGGCATTGGCAAAAAGGGACTCGATGGCCGTGGGACCGGCGTTGAAAGACGTCCACTTGATCCGCACGCCAATTTTTTGCTCGAACTCTCCTGTCGCCCGCGCATAAAGAGCCTGCGCGTGTGTGATGTTCGGAAAATAACCCAGCCTAAGTTCCCTGGCCTCGGGTTGGGCAGCAGGGGCGTGCTCAATCCGCACGAACGCCAGAAGCAGAGCCAATCGGCTCGGCAGCATCGTCGGCCATGAGGGCTTTCCTGACATCTAGTTCAAGGCTAAGTCCAAGTTAATCGCATGTTTTCCTGGCTGACGCAACCTCGCGCGTGGCCGGGTCCCCGGAGGTCGCGATCTTCAGCCTTGATCGGCCAGGTTTTTGGCGTGACCGTCTAGTCATCCTTTCAACCTAACGCGACCATTTTCAACAACCCCGGATCCCCAACCTCCTCTGGCATTTTGACAGATTTGCTGGCCAGCTGAAGTTGCAGCCGGGTCAAGTGGCGGCCACGGCTCGCCTGTTTGCCGAGGGGCTACCGTCACCGAAATCGATCTTCCCCGCAAACGGATCGCCCTCTCGATGAAGACAAATCCTGAGGTCGGCCCGACTGCGAGCGACCAGACTGCACGCGGATCACAGGGTCCGGCCAGCCCTCGTCCACCCGCAAAGCCAGCCGGACCCAAGCCTCTGGATTGGTTTACGGACGCTCTGGATAAAGCCAATGAACGTTCGAAGTAGGATTCGGCCTTCGGCCTTCGGGTTTGGTTAGAGCCATTCTCTGATCTTTTCCTCGTACTTGCTGTAAACGAACCCGAGCACCAGGAGCACGATCCCCAGGGCCATGAAGCTGAGGATGCGATCAACCGTTCCGAGCTTCCACACGTCGAACACCACCACTCGGCCCACAGCGCACGCCAGGACGCCTAGCCCGAGCCAGCGGTACATGCGCTCGCGCAAAACCAGGCCGGCCGTGAACAAGGCCAAAGCCAGGAGCGACCAACTGGCAGTGAGATAGAAACCGTTGCCCATTTCCAAGACCCAACGCGAGACGAACAGCCAGAGACTCAAGCCCCCGATCAGTATCGCGGCGCTGTGAATTCTCGGGTCGAGCGGATATCGCTCCGTAAAGCGAAGTGCGCCTTGCCGCTGGGCCAGTAAGACGATAATCGCGATCAGGTTTGGAAAATAGGCGGTGGGCGCCTCGATCAGCGGCAGCCAAAACAGGGCCAGGGCTGTCGCGGTAAAGGCGGCGCTGAACAGGAGCGCTTCCTGGCTGCGTCGCAACCCGGCGAACAGAAAGATGCAAAGGCCGATTGCGGCCAGGAGCCAGATGCGTTCCCGAGCGGGCACATAATCGCAAACCCAGATAATCGACAGGAGCAAGGCGATCCAACGATACATCATCGCAATCTGGAGCAGGGGCTCGCGGACGCGCGAATCGGCGGCGGGCCGGCCCTGAAACCACCGCATGGTTCCGAACGAGAGCAGGCCCAAGGCCGCGATGGGCGCCAATGGAAAGCCCCACGGCGGCCTCGCTTGCCAGAGCTGCAAACCGAATTGGGCCACGGCGACCGCCAGGAACAGTTGCGCCACGGCAGCAACGAACCAGGCACGTGTAGCCACGCCGTAAACGGTCAACCCAACGGCCAACAAGCTGGTGGTGATCAGCCAAGTTGGGGCGTTCTCCTTCGGAGCAAGCCAGAGATACACCACCAAATTAATCGCAACCGCATAAAGCGCCGGCCAGAGCATCCGACCGTCGGCTGCTGGCTGGATAATACTCTGCCGCGGCCACCAATGACTCAGAACCAGACTCAGGCCGATCAACAATGCCGGATTCCACCAGGGCAGCGTGGGCGCCTGCTCAACCCAGTTCAAGAACCAGGCCGCTTGTGCCAGGAGCATGAGCACTTGACTGAACACGGTCACCTCATGAACGCGCAAGGCGTAGATCGAAAAGCTCAGCACCAGGGCTTCCACGGCAAGGATCACGGGAAACATGTCCCGGGGCGTGTTGTCCCAAGTCGACACGAGCCAGATGATGAACGCCAAAACCGCGAAATACGAGGGCTGGAGCCGCAGAACGAGGGTGGTTCCCTTTTTCGCGCTGTCCGTGCCGTCAGCGAGGTGGCGATGGGTCAGATAGGTGTTTGCCATCATTAATGCGCCGAGCCCAACGCCGAGCCAAAGGCCGGGCGTGTCGAACTGCTTAAGCCCATCCATCCCCCAGCCAACCCCGAGCGCTGCCGCGATGTAGGCGCCGACAAGTAGTACCAGGTTCTTTCGCTGTTGGCCCATGATAAGCAAAAGCACGCTCTCCGTGGCCAAAATTAGGGCGAGCTGGAGTCCGGCAAATCTCGAGATGAACCCCACCGTGACCAAGAGCAGTCCCTGGGTCAGGTAAGCATTGGCGGCGAGCGGTTCTTCGGCCAGCAGACGCCTGGCCGCCACGGCCAATCCGAGCAGAACCGCGCCGTAAATGAGCGAGAATCTCCAGAATCCGCCGTGCTGCACCTGCACCATCGTCAACACGAAAAGACTGAAAAAAGCTCCATTGTTCAGGGTCAGAAAGCTGGCGCGATTCGGGCCGGAGAATTTGTGGTCTCGCGACAGAAAAACGGCGCTGGTGAAGACCAGCCAATAAAGCATGAGGAAACAGGTTCCCAACCATAGCCCTTCCTCCGGTGACGCCCAGTGCCAGTTGTTGCCGTCAAAGAATCTCCAGAAGGCATAAGCAGCGTACGTAGCCGCCAGGCTCCCGAACGACAGCGCCGCCCACCGGTTGCGCACGAGGAAGACAACGGCCGTGACGCTGAGCACCAGGTTGGACCACAGCGTGAAGGATCCCACGCGCGTGATGATCGAGGTGTAATACGCCAGGCCCACGGCGAACAAAGCCAGCACCTCGGATTTTTTGCGCTCCGCCGCCCAGATCATGAAACCGGCGCAAGCCAGGAGCAACAGCCCGTCGAGCGCCGCGCTGTGGATGATTTGCAGCGGTTCAAGGTGATGCGCGGCGAAAGTGGTAAAATACAGAGCTGCCAACCCGCCCGCGAACAGGACCTGGGCGTAATTTCTCAGTGTGGGTTTAACGGCTTTTCGTTGCCACCACCAGCCCCCCAGAAGCAAAAGACCACTCGCAAAATAGAGCAGAAAAACCTTTCCTGCTGGCCCCAGCCTGCTGACGTAATTCTGATAAGCGAGGTTTCCGAAGAATACCAGGCCGGTCAGCACCATCACCACACCAATGCGGACCAGCCAAAACCTGCCCAGCCGCATCTCCAACGAATCGCCTTGCGCTGTGTTCGTTGACCCGCGCAGCAGCGGTGGCGGCGTGGATATGAGCGGCGGTTCCATCGGGCGATTGCGCGGTTCCTGGCCAGGCTCAGCCTGAAGTTTTAACGAGGAGACGGCCATTGATGGCGATGCTCCACCTGGAGTTGGCGCCTGTGCACTGAACGCTTCGGTGACTTCAGCCGCTGGTTTCAATTGGGTCTGCGGCGTGGGTTCGCTGACCGATCGAGTGGCAAGCGCTCGGGCGATCAAGGGTAGCACGGGTGACGGTGCCAATTGAGGCGAAAGGATTGTCGGGGGCGCCACTGGCGTTTCGGTCGCTGCGGCTGGAGCCGGCGTCGGGTTGGGCGCCAGCGCTTGGGCCGGGAGCCGGACCTCCTGCGGCGTGGCCTGGGTGACTCGCCGCTCGAATGCGCTGAGTTGGAGGGACAGCAACCTCAACTCTCGCTCAAGCCGTGCCTGCTGTTCTCTGAGCCGAGCCAATTCTGTTCGCTCTGGTGCGTTCATGTTCGTCGTGCTTTAAGCCGCGAAGCGAGGGCTCCGCGCAGATTAACTACCCGGGCCGATCCCTCTACCTGGTGGCCGTGAACCAATCACAAACCGCAAAAGCCTGCCCCCAACGGCGCCGCCTCGCCTATCGTCCCTCCGCAGTCCCGCCCGAAACGAAACACTTTGCTGAACAACGCCAAGCCTAATATTAGTGCGAGCAATAGAATAGCTAAAACACGCACTGCGGACGTGGGGCGCCGATTTCTGCTCGACTTAGGTTGCTCTCCGCGGGGGAACGAGGATCTGTTCCGGACCAACCGGCAACGCCCTCCAGAGGCCGGAGCTCCGAGCAAAGGTCTGGCTTTCATGACCACAAGATACCCCCCGGTTTGAAGAAAGCGTTAATCGATAAAACGAGCTCGGCTATCGGTTTAAACGATAGATTTCCGGCATTTTGGTCACGATTCCTCGTGGTCTGGGTCTCTCCGCAGGGTCGGTGTGCGACCCCGTCAGGTCATGCTATCCAGGTGTCAGGATTTCAATGTCCGGCGCCACGTGCTGAAAGTGTGACGGATTACGCGTTATGATCTGGACGGCCTTATTGCGACGGGCGAATGTCGCATGCAGGGAATCATAAATTCCCCCGCCCATGACGCCTCGGCTGCGCGCCTCCCGAATCGCCGTTTCGTAGTCCGCCAAGGTCAATGCCTCCACCACGACCGAATCCCGCAGACTCAAAGTCAACTCGGTCGCAGCGTCTGTCGGCAGCTTGTAAAAGCCGGTGAGCGTGGCGAACGTTTCCGCAATGGCGTGGGCGTTGGTGAACGGCCGCGGAGAATCTTCGAGCGCCGCAAGACAGACCACGTGCTCAGGGTGCGACTTCAAGACCGCCCCGACCATAATCCCAGTATCCAGGAAGGTCATCGGGTGTAGTGACGTGATTGCTCAACGGCCTCCTCAATCGGGGTGGTTGGGACAGCACCCGTCCAGACCTTGAGTTTGCCGCGCGTGATGATGCGGCCAGCAGCGTTGGGCTCCATTTCCAAAACGATGCGTCCTGGCGTTGCGGATACCAAAAGCTTTTGCCTTCGAGGAATCCCGGCTGCGCGCCGCAGTTCCCGCGAAAGCACGATTCGATTGGAGGCGTCCAGTTGGATTGTCGTTTTCATGGCATTATCATGGCGTGGTCATGGCGTGTTTTCAAGCTCCCAAATACCGACTCATGTTTCAGATTCTGGACCACGAATCACGCGAGACACGAAACCAACTCGCCGCCGGGCCGGGTGAGGTCCGAACAAGCTTAGGATTAAAGGGAGCGTTTGGGGGGTGTGGTAATCGGGGACCGGGAGGGCACAGGGCTGGGTGCAGCGGGAGGCGGATTACCAATCTGTCTCGCGGTAATCTTTCAGGAATTTACCCCAGACATGCTCCCCGGTGTTAAAGCCGGCGATGATTGGGTCCACGATTCGCGCCCCGCCGTCCACGATGTCAAGCGGAGGGTGGAATTGGTGGTCGCGCACCTTGCGGGCGGCGATCGACGCGGGATCTTCATCGGTCACCCAGCCCGTGTCCACGGCGTTCATGTGGATGCCGTCGGCGTGATAATCGGCCGCGGAGGTGCGCGTCATCATGTTTAGCGCGGCTTTGGCCATGTTGGTGTGGGGATGGCGCGTCGTCTTGAAGCGACGGTAGAACTGACCCTCCATCGCGGAGACGTTGACGATGTGTTTGTCGCGTTCCGGTGTGCGCTGCATCAGGGGCTTGAGCCGGGCGTTGAGAATGAAGGGCGCGACCGCGTTGACCAGGTGCACTTCAAGTAATTCCACCGAGGGCACCTCGGCGAGCTGCATCCGCCAGGAATTGTGCTCCCGCAAATCGATCTGCTGCAAATCCTGGTCGAGCCGGCCTTGGGGAAACAGAGCCTCCTGCGCCGCGAGTTCCTCCGGCAGCAAGGCCACCTGCGAGAGCTCCGCGGCTTGAGTGAGCCCAGCCACCTCGGATACCGTGCGCGGCGCCAAAGCAGTCGCGTCGCCTTCCGGCAAAAGGTGGTAACCGCGCAAGCCCTCGTAAGCACCGAGCAGGCTCCGCGCTGCTTCCGGGAGCGAGTCGAGAGCGGCCCTTTCCTGAGCCATCATGTGCTCGTAGAATCCGGGCGGGCGTCGTACCGTCTGGCAGGCGTTGTTGAGGATGAAATCCAGCCGGCTGCGGGTGGTCATCAGGTGTCGGCAAAACGCCTCCACGCTCGGGGTGTGACGCAGGTCCAGCCCAAAGATTTCCAGCCGGTGACCCCATTGAGCGAAGTCCGGCTCCTGCGAGTAACGGGCCGCGGAATCGCGCGGGAAACGGGTCGTCACGATCAGCTGAGCGCCAGACCGCAGCAGGCGAATGCCAGCCTGGTAGCCGATCTTGACCCGACCGCCGGTGAGCAGGGCTACGCGCCCGCTCAAATCGGCCAACTCGGCGCGTTTGCGGAAGTTCAGGTCGGCGCAGCCGGGACAAAGCTGGTCGTAGAAATGGTGGAGGGTCGAATAGTGCCGCTTGCAGATGTAGCAGTGCTGCGGCTCGAGCGCGTCGACAAAATCCGAATCGCCTTCAACCTCGCGTGGCTGGATGGCTGGGGCTGGCAGGGGGCTGGGCGTGGTAAATACGGGTCGGCGGCGCAACTCCCGGATGCCGGTTTGATTGAGGACCTGTTGTTCCCGCTGCACTTTCTCCTCCTTGCGCTGGCGGGTCCGGACCTTGACGAAGCGGCGCCTCTCTCTCGGGTTGGGCAGGAAAACCTCTCCCGAAACTTTGAGCAACCGCGAGTATTCCTCGGAGGAAAGCCGAGCCAGGAGCGAGCGGTTGGCGGACACCCTTTCCAGGATCTGGATAGCGGCGCGCAGTTGTTCAGGTGCGTTGTCAGTGTTCATCGCTGAAAATCGTCCGCGCCGGCTGGGTAATCAGACAGCGGGCGCGAAGGCGCAGTCTAGCTGTTGGGCGGGGGGGGAACCAAGGGATAAATCGGGAGGTTTGCCACCGTCATCAACTTTGCCCCGTCCAAGCAAATTGGGAAATGGCTAAGCCAACGGATCGAATTACCCAGCGGTGGAAAGAAGCTCTGCCGCAATATCAGGGTAGAACATGCCCCGGAATGCTGCATTTCGGTTTCTCGTCAATGCTGCCGATGGTGTAAACACCTCCCTCGGGACAGACGGGCAATTTTCCGGCCATTGAATGGAAATTCGTCAAATCCGCCATCGTTGGCGTCTCGGCGCCTTCTTTTCGGTTCTCCAGCGCCCATTCCTGTTTGGCCCCGTCGATAATCCTGAGATTGTTAAGACATTGTTCTGCTGGAGACCGTCTTGGCCTTGCTGGTGCCGATGTTCCCACCTCATTCCTGGTCGCGAAGGTTGTCGCGCCGGCGCGAAGTCGCGCGCCTTGACCAACGGAACCAATTATATACTCGCCATCAGAGGAATTGGTGTAGTCGCCCATGTTTACATTTGGTTCTCCATTTACATTTCGTTCACGATCTAGATATAGCTGAAGATCTTGCCACGCCGGCGTGTCCGTATTTTGCTTTTTCTGTTCGAAGACCCACTGCTGTTTGGCTCTGTCCAGTTCCATCAACTTGTTGGCAATATCACCAGGAATGCCTTGCGTGCTGGCGTCATACAGGCCGGTTTTGGCGCCCAATTCGCCCGTGGCGGCTTTGAGGCCCGGCGCGTCCAAATGATCCAATTTGATGGCGAAGCCTCCCTTGGAGGTGTCCGAACTGGGGGCGATATTCGTGAGGGTGCCGTCGGCCAGTTGCGTATAGAGGCCATCAGCCTTTTCAATGAAGTTGTTGACGTGAAGTTGCGTATATGTCCCATCGGCATGTCTAACCACCTGATATTCCTTCTGGAATGTTTCCTCTTCGGTGGTAAACGGCCCGGCGAACTCGATGAGTTGCAGACCAAGCTCTTGGTGAAGAATTTCCGTCACCCTTTGGAGCCTCTTGTCAATACTGCCCGGACGAGGGGGAGTCATTTCAATGTCATAAGCCCCAGCCAACCCGCTTTGATCCGTGACCGGGGCTTGCAGCACTCCGGAAATGAATTTGGCAAATTCCGGCATCGTTATATTGTGGAGACTCTCGCCTCCTCCGTTCGTGAGTCCCCGGACAGGGCTCGTGTTCCTTGCCAGATCGTTGATTTGCTGGCGGAGTCTGGTTACCTCGGCACGCAGTCTGGCTAATTCACGAGCCTGTTGTTCCGCAGGTGCCGGGCGGGCATCGGCCTGGGCCAGAAGATCAGAAAGTCGTTGGTTTTCGGCCTGGAGCGTAATTGCTTGATTCGCCGGTTGCTGCAGAACCTGATTCTCCTCGTGTAATTTGCGATTTTGCAGCGCCATGAACACCATCAGCGCAACGGCGGCCGTGGCGCAAATGATGGCACTTTTGAGTTTAGTCGTAGTGGCGGACTTCAACAAAGTATCGGTGAAGCCACCGGCAGCCATGCGGGCGAGGGCCGTCCTAGCGACGGTATCTGCCAAACCGAGCGGGGCTGCGGACACGAACCCAACGAGGAGCGCGGTACCGAGGGCCGCAGCCGAAAAAGCTACGCCACGATTTTTCAGCAGCACATGCAATTTGTCCAAAGCGCGGTTAACTCTCATGCGCGCGGCGTCCTCGTTGCTTCCTATCCTTTCCCCCACGGCACGAAATTCAAGCTGTTCAAAAAAGCGCAGCAAGACAGCCGTGCGGTCATCCGATTCCAATTGGTTGATCGCCTCATCCAGAATGGGCGCTACCAAGGCGAGGTTGGCTGCCGTGTGATCCTCTGGGATATTCATCGCAAAAGCCTGCGTTTCTCTTAAATGACGCCGCCGTTCGCCTCGCATCGTTGTTCGAGCCAGGAAACAGGCATCGCGATGCAGCCATCCTCCGAGCACCACTTCCGATGGCAAGGTGTGGGCCTTGCGCGCCAGGTCCACAAACACCGTTTGGGTAATATCCTCTGCCAAATGGGCATCGCCATTTACCAACCGGAGCGCGGTTGAATAAACTGAGTTGATGTACCGTGTGACCAGTCCCCGAAAAGCTAGGAAGGAGCGGGACTGACTTAGTTAGCAGAGGCACCGCAAACGTCTTTTGGAAATGCTGCTTTCCGTTTCCATTATCTCATCGGCCCTTCGAGGGAAAGGAAACCGGACCAGGCCATTGTTCCGAGCAGAGCGCGATTTTCGGGAGGCAAGCCGAATACAGTCCCGGGACCCTCAGGGAACAGCGCCGCTCAAAGAAGCGTCCTTTTTTACTGATTTGAACGGGACGGCGATTTGAGGGAGATTTCGATGACGCCCAAGTCCAGTGGTTTGCGGATATTCGGTTCACCTGTGGGGATCTCGACTGCGCGAACCCCCGTGAGCCACTGCCCGTGTGTGCTAGCCGTTGCGGAGGTCTCAACCAAAAGCGCGTATTTACCTGGCTCCACTTGATCAATACGGAAGGAGCCGTCCTTGGAGCATTGCACAGGCCGAATATGGAAGTTGGCGAATGTGTTTTCCCACGTGGACTGCCCTCTCAACGCGTTTAAGTCCTCCGGGGTTTTGACCTTGAGGTCAGACATTGAGGAGAAGAAGGCATAGCGAAAGTCATCGGCCTTTTCGATTTCCCCATCAGCATTTCGAATGTTGAACTTTCCAATGACGGAAAATCCACTCCCACCGAGTTGCACGACCGCCGTTTGTCCAGATTTGACTGTGACCCTTTCGCCAATAATCTCGGCACT
>JANXQE010000059.1 GCA_025356925.1 Limisphaerales bacterium
AGCGCCGGCTTCGACCCGCACGTCTGGTTTGCGGCGAGCGGCGACGTCTTCCGGCACAACATTGTCTGGCGCGACTACCGTCCGGCCAGAATGTATGCCCCGCCCTGGGGGCAGGACATGGATTTCAACCTGATGCACAAAGACGGCGCTGCGTCGGCGCCCGCCGAGCGCCTGCAACAACAAAGCGGCCGCGACGAGCATTCCCTGGTAGCGGATGCGCAGTTCGTCGATCCTTCTAAAGCCGACTACCGCGTGAACGACGATTCGCCCGCACTCAGGCTTGGCTTCGTGAATTTCCCGATGGATCAGTTCGGGGTGCTAAGCCCGACGTTGAAAGCTATCGCCCGCACACCCGTGCTGCCGGGAGCAAAGGTCACCGCAACTGCGCTCCCCGGGCGCGACACGGCGCCGCGTATTTGGCTCGGGGCAACCATCCGGTCCATCGCCGACACCGCGGAGATGTCAGCCTTCGGCCTGCCCGGCGTCACGGGCGTGCTCATCCTGGAAATCCCGGCCGACTCTTCTCTGGCACACGCCGGGCTGAAACCAAACGATGTTATCCTTTCCGTCAACGGGGCCAAAACGACCGACGCAGCCACCTTGCTCCAACAGGGTTCTGCGTTGGCCACCAACCAAAACCTCCGCCTCGGCATCTCCCGCCAACAACGGCAGATCATTCTCAATCTAACGCCTTAGAATCGCATCAACCCGTGCGTCGCGGAACGCCGCCACCAAGCCACTTTGTGAAATCAAATAAAGCACCAATCCGTATTCGAATGAGTTCCATGAAAACATTAACCAAGCTATTTGCGGCGATGTCCTTCGTGTCAGGGGCGTCCGCCTATGCCGCCGAAAAGACGTTAATCGATTACTTTCTGCCGACGCCCATTCAGGGTTCCTTGGTGTCGAACGTGTGGGGCGCTCCCGGAGTTTTCCCTCGTGATCCACAGAACGGCCTCGAAGACACCACCATGAAGCAGTGGTGTTATTGGGATGGCCAAATCATCAAAGGCACGGATGGCAAATATCACATGTTTGCCAGCCGTTGGGACCAAGCCAAGGGACATAACGGATGGTGGAGTTCGTCAGCCGTGCACGCGGTCAGCGATCGGCTCATGGGGCCGTATACCGACAAGGGTCTTTGCTGGCCTGATAATCAAGGTGGCAAAGGGCACAATGTGACGGCGCTGGTTCTTCCAGACGGGCGTTATGCCGTGGTCGTCAGCGAAACCAGGCCGGGGGATGTCTTTGTTTCCAAGTCGCTTGATGGGCCTTGGGAGCACCTCGGATCGATCCAGGTCGATGCCAACGGTTTCAATCCCAAGGACGGCAAGATGTCAAACGCGAGCGTCATGGTCCGGCCAGACGGCGGCTTCGAGATCGTGCCGCGTTCCGGCGCCATTCTGATCAGCACGAACGGCATCCTGGGACCTTACAAGATCCAAGGCCCTTCGGTTTATCCGGAAGTGGCCGGCCTCCCGCTGCGCAACCTGGAAGATCCGGTGGTGTGGTTTAGCGGGGGCCTTTATCACATCGTGGTCAACGGATGGAGCGACCGCAAGGCGTTCCACTTGACTTCACCCGACGGCATCAAGAACTGGACGTTCAGGGGATTGGCTTACGACCCGACCACGGACTTCGTGCGCTACACGGATGGGACGGTGAACCACTGGGAAAAAATCGAACGTCCCGGAGTTGTCCTTGAGAATGGCCATGTCACGGGTTTCACGTTCGCGGTCCTCGATGTTCCAAAGAAT
>JANXQE010000086.1 GCA_025356925.1 Limisphaerales bacterium
GGTGCCGAACAAGGATGGCCATTTCACCAATGTGACGGCTAACTGCACGTCGCTCGCGGATTACGAAAACAAGAGCCCCTGCTTCGGAGCGCTCATCGGCCGCTATGCCAACCGCATCGCCCACGGACAATTTACTCTCGAAGGCCGCCAGGTCTCATTACCCTTGAACGCCGGCCCCCATCATATTCATGGCGGGAGGCGGGGGTTTAACAATCGGGTTTGGCGCGCTGAGCCGATTCGTGGCGGCGACTTCGTCGGGCTCAAATTAACTTACCTCTCCAAAGACGGTGAGGAGGGTTATCCAGGCAACCTCACGTGCACCGTGCGATATGAGCTGAACAACCGGGACGAGTGGAAAATGGACTACACCGCGCAAACTGACAAAACCACGGTGATCAATTTGTCCAACCATTCGTACTGGAACCTCGCGGGAGCTGAATCCGGGACGGTGCTGGACCAGGTCCTGACTGTCAACGCCGATAGGTATCTCCTAGCGGATGACGCTCTCATCCCCACCGGCGAAATTGTGTCCGTCGCGGGCACGCCCGTGGACTTTCGAACTCCGCACCCAGTGGGTGAGAGGATCCATCAGGTGACCGAAAAACAGTTTGGCGGGGGTTACGATCATTGCTTGGTAATCAATCGTTCCAAGCCTGGCGATTTGGTGAAGTCGGCGAGACTCGTGGACCCGAAGTCAGGCCGCACGATGGAGGTCTCGACAACGGAACCGGGTGTTCAGATTTTCACAGCCAATTTCGAGACCGGCGCCTTTACGGGTCCGGGCGGTTATCCTTATCCCCGGCACCTTGGCCTGTGCCTCGAGGCTCAGCACTATCCAGACTCGCCCAACAAGCCGCAGTTTCCCTCAACGGTTCTGAAGCCGGGGGAAACGTATCATTCGACGACGATCCACAAGTTCGGCATCGAGAAGTAGCGCGTGAGCTCAGCGCTCGGGAGGAGCTTGGTCCCACGAGCGACCGGGCGGCGGCGCGCTGGTCAGTTATCCCACCCGTTGTGGACGTCACCACCGATATTCGGATTGTCCTTGTTTAGCTGGAACCCGGCGCCATACGTGAACCAATTAGGGTCATACAGAGATGGGTTCTTGCTCAATTGTCGGAACATGACTTTCCAGGAAGCAGCATGAAAATCCGCGTAAATCGCATTGAGAGTGGGTTGCGCAAGAGAATACGAGATTTTGAGCTGCCTATAATGGTGGTCAGAATCCTCGTGGTAAATAACCTGGCCGACCGGCTTTACGAAATCGGTCGTTTTTAAACCAGGAAAGCGGGCGGTATTGTCCCAGATCACAAAACGGTAGCGATACGATGAAAAATCGTTGCTCGAAATAACCGGGCTCGATGGGTGATTGATAGTGTCGCTTGGGCACCAGAAAACTCGAGGGTTGGCCACGCCCAGCGCGCTGGGGACTCCGCCGAACATATCAGTGTACTGGACGGTATTTGGCGCGGTGGTGGGATCACCCGCTTTTGACCCGTAGGTGATGGCCGAGGGCATTTTGTTGTCCTGGCTATCGGTATAGAACAAGAGCGAGATACCGATTTGTCTCAAGTTGCTCAGACAGGCGATGCGTTTGCCTTTTTCTTTCGCTTTGGCCAGCGATGGCAAAAGCATGGCGGCCAGGATGGCAATAATCGCGATGACCACCAGGAGCTCGATCAGCGTGAAAGCCTGGCGCAGCCTGGGCAGTTGGAACCGTGCTTTAAAACACAAATCCTTCGAGGAATTTGGCGCCGCGTCGTCCGCTTTGCCGTCGAGAGACAATTTCATAATCCGCAAAGCTGCGTTGCTCGTGACCGTTATGCTTGGAAGCTTATGAGAAACGGTACGGCTCCAGGTGTGGCGTGTCGAGCGCAAACGGGAACGGATCTGAAATCCGAGGGCCGAAATCCGAAGGCCGAAAGAAGCCCGAAATCCGAAACTCGAAATCCGAAGGGAAAGCAAGATCGGGAGAGGCTCGCACTGGAATGAATACTTCAAACTTGCTAAGGGCGTGGACGACCTATCAGAATGTTTTTGATGAAACGGCCGGCAAACGGAGATCACGGGAACAGGCCATGCGCACGTTGATTAAACACGTATTGACGGCCAGCGACCCGATGGACCAGGTGGTCGTCAAGGGCTGGGTTCGCACACGACGCGATTCCAAAGGGTTTTCCTTTCTTGAATTAAACGACGGGTCGTGTCTGAGCAACCTGCAGGTGGTAGTGGACGCGGGCACGCCGGGCTCGGAACAGTTGGCGCATTTTACCACCGGCGCCGCGGCGGTGATTGAAGGCAAGCTGGTGGCGTCGCCGGCCCAGGGCCAGAAGTGGGAACTGCGGGCCAGCCGGGTGGAGCTGATTGGCGTGGCGGACCAGAGTTATCCGCTGCAAAAGAAAGGTCACACTCAGGAATTCCTGCGGACAATTGCCCACCTTCGGCCGCGGTCGAACATGTACGGCGCGGTGTTTCGGATGCGCAGCCGATTGGCTTTCGCGGTGCACCAGTTTTTTCAGGAGCGCGACTTCGTCTACGTGCACACGCCGATCATCACCGCGAGCGATTGCGAGGGGGCCGGGGAAATGTTCCGCGTCACTACCCTCAAGGGAAACATCGATGAAAAGGCCGAAACCGATTTTTTCGGCAAACCGACCTACCTGACCGTGAGCGGCCAGTTGGAGGGTGAAACGTTCGCGTGCGCCCTCTCAAACATCTACACCTTCGGGCCAACTTTCCGGGCCGAGAACTCGAATACCGCGCGCCACGCCGCCGAGTTTTGGATGATCGAGCCCGAGATGGCCTTTTGCGATTTGCAGGGAGACATGGACCTGGGCGAGGAATTCGTCAAAGCGATGGCCAGGTTCGCTGTGGAGCATTGTGCAGAGGATTTGGCACTGTTTTCGAAATTTGTGGATAAGGGCTTGCCGGAACGATTGAAGTTTGTGGTGGAGCGGCCTTTTGTGCGGGTGACTTACACTGAAGCGGTCGGGATTCTGAACAAGTCCGGCAAGAAGTTTGAATTTCCAGTCGAGTACGGCCTCAATCTGCAATCGGAGCACGAACGGTTCTTGACGGAGGAACACTTCAAGTCGCCGGTCACGGTCTTCAATTACCCCAAGGAAATTAAACCGTTCTACATGAGGTTGAACGATGACCAAAAGACGGTGACCGCGATGGATGTGCTGGTGCCCGGGATCGGCGAGGTGATTGGGGGCGCTCAACGCGAGGAGCGGCTGGACCAATTGCTGGAGAATATGAAATTTCATAAACTCACGCCCGAAGACTATTGGTGGTATGTGGACCTGCGGCGCTACGGAACAGTGCCGCATGCGGGATTCGGTCTTGGGTTTGAGCGATTGCTGATGTTTTTGACGGGGGTCTCGAATATTCGCGACGTGATCCCGTTTGCGCGGACACCTGGCACTGCCGAGTTTTAGTAATCCGGTTCCGAGGCCAATTCTTTGACTGCGGCGGCGCGCCAGCCATCAATGCGGTCCTGAACGCCCAGGGCAGCGAGATAGCTTTCATCCAGAGCCGGCGCCGGGTAAGGCAGCTTGTCTGGGGACAGCTCGTGTTCCAGAACATTCGCGACGTGCACGGCCATGAGTGGCCCGAACGCGATTTTTTCGCTGCTCGAAGGTGTGTGATGGAAGGCGACCGCCTCGACGATGGTGACCGGCAGGCCCCAGAGGCTGAGTAGATACGCCGCCACACCGGCATGGTTAGCGCCAAACACTTCGAGTTCGGCCTGTTCGGAGGACAAATTGCGCTCATTGGCCAGGGCGAGCGCCTGATGGAAGCGCTCGGGCATACTGTCGGCGAGCATCAACTTGCCGAGGTCGTGCAGCATGCCGGCGATGTGAGCTTCTTCGGCGTCGGCTGGGTCGGCGCGTTCGACTTGCAGGATCGTACTGGCGATTATTCCACTCCGAACGGTGTGATCCCACAGGTTCGAAAGGGAGAATTCGCTGAGTTTGACCTGCTCAAAGGAACGGAAGATGTGCGCTGAAAGCGCGAGCGACCGCACCGCGGAGAGGCCGACGAACTGGACCGCGTCGAACGGGTTGGCTGCTTTACTGGCGCGGCCGCCGGCCGCCGAATTGGCGATCTGCAGCAGTTTGGCGGTCATGCTCGGATCCTCGGCGATGATCTGAGCCAGGCGCTCGATCGAAGGATCTTCACCCCCGAGTTCTTTCATGATCTCGTGATACACCAACGGAAAGCTCGGCAGGACTCGCATCTGCCCCACGAGCGCCTGGAGTTTGGTATCTTTCAAGTACTCGTCCAGTCTGCCGAGACGGGATAAGGTCGCTTTGAGGGCTTTGAGATCGAATGGCTTGGCCAAAAACTGGTGCGTCGAGTCGAGACTGCGCGCGATCTCCGCCTGGTCGCTCAAGCCGGAAAGAATGATGCGCGACGACCGCGGGTAGAGTTGTCTCACCGCTCCCATCAACTCGATGCCGTCCATCCCCGGCATCCGCATGTCGGAGACGACGACTTCAAAGGGTGAATGTTCCATGAGCCGTAGCGCCTCCCGTGCGTCGGCCGCGCTCACCGCTTCCCAGACGTCGGTTTCGCCCTCCATCATCATGAGGTACATCTGCCGCAGCAGGGCATTATCTTCCACAAATAGAATGCGCTTCTTCATGGACCGTAGGAGCGCCCACGCGGATCGAGGGCAAGACCGGTTGGCGGTTGAGAAATTCGGAGACCCGGCTTTATTCAGCTCACTTGAGGTTGATGACTGGCCGGGGAGCGACCAGCGTCTCGCGCGGGGTTAGTTGTTTTGGGTTTAGGGTGAACCTGAAAGCGTAAAGGTTAAGAGTGCCCAGCCGTCACTCGACGATCTTCGGAACCATGAACAAACCATTCGCTTGGGCGGGGGCATTCCGGAGGGCCTCGGCGTGGTCCAGGGAAGGGCGAACCTCGTCTGGCCGCGTGACATTGATGAGCGGGAACGCGTGGGCGGTGGGCTCGATGCCGTTGACATCCACTTCCTGAAGCTTTTCAATGTATCCGAGGACGCTCTTCAATTGGGCGCCGAACTTTTGGGCTTCTTCAGGGGACAAGGAAAGCCGCGCCAAGTGCGCTACGTAGTTCACATCGATGTCGGTCGCGGCCATAATCAGTTGAAATCGAAGTTGGCGGCAGGTTCAGGGCTGGGTGGAAGACCCGCCCACCCTTCGATGCCCGCAAATCACTCTTCGTCAAACTTGCGTTTGATAAGCGTTTCGAGTTCGGCCAGGGCCTGTGAGGCATCGTTGCCTTCCGCGTAGACGGTCAGTTTACTTCCCGGTCCGGCTGCCAGCATCATCAGGCCCATAATGCTCTTACCGTTGACCTTCTCACCATCTTTTTCAACGAAGATGTCGCAGGAGAAGCGATTGGCCGTCTTGACGAACATCGCCGCCGGCCGGGCGTGGATGCCCAGCTTGTTGGAGACCAAAAAGTCCTTGGTCATGGTCGAATCGCTGTCTGACAACTTCTTTGCGCTCATTCTGCCTTGTCGTATAAGTAACTGAGGCCAGCCGATTTTGCCAACTAAATCTAAGGTTTCGTTAGAGTTTGGCAGCGGCGGCCATCCGGGAGATGAGCCGATCGTTGAGTTCTTTGGCGGGATTATAGCCGGATGACTTGAGTTTGGTCTGGAAAGCGGCGACCTCGATGAGCCGCGCCAAGTCGCGGCCGGGTCGAACCGGGATGGTGATATGGGGGATATCAACCCCAAGGATCTTAACGTATGCCTGCTCGATCCCGAGCCGGTCGACATCCTCCACCTCATTCCAGGACTTCAGCGTGATGACGAGGTCAACGCCCTTTTCGTGCCGAATGCTTTTAACGCCGAACATAGCCGCGACGTTAATAATGCCGATCCCGCGGACTTCCATATGGTTGCGGGTTACCTCGGCGCTGGTGCCGACCACCTCCCGGCCATCCACCAGGGTGACCTTGGTAATATCGTCCGCCACCAGACTGTATCCGCGCTCGATGAGGGCGAGGACGCTTTCGCTTTTGCCAATCCCGCTTTCCCCGCGGAGAATTACTCCAACTCCCAAAATATCCACCATGCTGCCCATCTCGGTTCCGCGCGGGGCGAACATCATTTCGAGCGCTAATGTCGCCATATTGATGAGCTTCATCGTCACCAGCGGGCACCGGAAGATGGGTACCTGCGCTCGCTCGGCCGCCTCGAGGAACAATTTGTCCGGGTACAAATTGCGGGAAAAGATTACGCAGGGCAGCTTGAACGAGAAGAAGGTCTCGTAACGCTTGATTCGCTCGGACTCAGGGAGGGATTTTAAGAAGAAAGCTTCGGCGTTGCCGATGGATTGCACGCGTTTAAACGCGAAGTAGCGAGTGAACCCGGACAGGACGAGTCCGGGGCGGTTGACCGTGGGCTCGCGGATGACCCGCTTGAGGCCGCTGGACCCGGCGAGAAGATTCAGCTCCAGGTTGGTGGCATGCTCGGTGTAGAACCGTTCAACCGTTACGAGATCGCGTTGCATAGGTGCGTGGTGCGGGGTGCGGGGTGGAATCGGGTGGCCCAGGACCGCAGGACGGTTGCCGATTCGTTGTCGCTACAAGTTAAACTCAGGACCGAGATAGATTTCCCGTGCTTTGGGATCGTTGACCAATTGTTCGGCTGCGCCTTCATAAACCACCTCACCTTTATGGATCAGGTAAGCGCGATCCACCAGTTTCAAAGTTTCCCGGACATTATGGTCGGTGATCAGAATGCCCAGGCCGCGCTCTTTGAGGCGGCGGACGATTTTCTGAACCTCATAAACGGCGATGGGGTCAATGCCGCTAAAGGGTTCGTCCAGGAGCAGCAGTTTTGGACTGGTCACCAGCGCCCGGGTGATTTCGAGCCGCCGCTTCTCGCCGCCGCTCAGGGTGTAGGCCTTGTTTTTGGCCAGGCCCGTAAGGTCCAGTTCCTCGAGCAGGTAGTTTAACCGAACGGCTCGCTCCCGGCGTTTCAACCGGCAGGTCTCGAGGATGGCCAGAATGTTCTGTTCCACGGTGAGCTTCCGGAAGATGGAAGGTTCCTGGGTCAGGTAACCAATGCCGAGCCGGGCGCGCTTGTGCATGGGCAACCGGGTAATTGCGGTCTGTTGGAATCTGACTTCTCCCGCGTCCGGTTTCACCACTCCGACGACCATATTGAAAGTGGTGGTCTTGCCAGCCCCGTTTGGACCGAGCAGGCCAACGATTTCGCCGGGGGCCACGGTGATGGACACGCCATTCACCACGCGGCGGTGGCGATACTCCTTCACCAGCTTGTCCGTGGCGAGCAGTGAGTCCGGGACGGCTGTCGCCGTCGGCGGATCGAGATCAACCTTTTGCCGGGCTGGATCTGTCTGCGGGTCGAGCATGTTGGTTTGTTCCAGGAGTCAGTGCGCCGAGGGCATTATTTCCTGAGTTTCTTGTTCGGCAACATGAATATGTTGGTATCCATCGCCTTGGCGAATCCCTGGATTTTGTAATCGCTCCCCGGGAGGCTGATTTTGCCGCTCGCACGATCCCAAATGATGAGGTGATTTTCAAAGCTGCCATTGGTGCTCGAGAGAATGGCCGGGGTTCCGCTCAACCTGAGCTCATTGATCACTCGATTGCCATTGGTCGTCGTGTTCACGACCCCAAAAGAGTAAACCGCGTCATCGCCCTTACCTTGGACTGTGCCTTTCTGGGTCATGAACTCGAAGACGACATTCTGTTCGGCAACCAGGTTGGTGGTCCCCGTGGTGGGCAACTGGACCGTGAGTTTTTCACAGGACCAATTCATTTCCGGGTGAGTCGCGTAAACCCCGCCTTGAAACACCGAAGTGTCGGGTCTGAGGGTGTATCGGTCGCAAAAGATCTCGGCGAACTGATTTGTTCCGCTCCTGGCAGCGCGATTGGTCGTGCCCGTCTGGGGCCCAGTCAACAACTGGCCGGCCAATTCGTTCGCAGGCAAGCGCAAAGAGGCGTTGCCAGCCGCAAACAGTTCGTACTGCTGCGTGTTGAGCCGCAACAGGTCGCCTTTGCCACTGCGCAAGTCGTCCTTCCACTCGGGGTTTTGGGTCATCTCGAGAGTCGTGTTCGTGTGCGTATAAAAGGCTCGTCCTCCGGTAAATCGCTTCTTTTCTTCCTCGATCACCACATTTTTGTCGGCCACCACCGTCTGCAATTCGTTGGAGCCGCCAAAGGTGACCATCATGG
>JANXQE010000088.1 GCA_025356925.1 Limisphaerales bacterium
GCGTATACGCGAGGCAGTTGACGAAGTTTATGCCGTCCTCGCGGTAGGTGGGCAGCATGCTGACCCCTTCGACACGGATTGGCAGGAGCACCCAGGTCCGGATCACGACGATCAGGATGAGCCACACCACAATCCGCGCCAGCGTGCGGCTCGGTTTCCGCCCGATCAGGACCCGGCGGACCAACCCGGGCTGGCGAAGGTCTTCAACCTCGTTCGACATATTCTTTACTGAGGGTCAAAAGCTGGGTAGAAGTTAGGTTCTGAGTTTGCCAAAAGCCAGTCAAAGAAGCGGGCGCTCGAGATTACGGACTCTGCCGCAGCACGTGTGAAAAGCGACCACAGGGAAAAAGCCCAGGAACGGGCCTCGCGAAGAGCTCTCTGACGCTCCCGGGAATATGCCGATTTACCTACCCGCAATTTCGCGGCGCCGGTTTCTGGGCCGCTCCCTGGCCGCCGCGGGAAGTTTGGCGCTGGGCGCTGAACTGCTGGCCGCCGGCCGGGCGCGTGAGCCCCGTTCCTGGGCCTTGCTTTCCGATCCGCACCTCGCCGCTGACCGTGCCCTGATGTCCCGCGGGGTCAACATGACGGACCACTTTAAGCAGGTCGCGCAAGAGGTGCTTCGACTGCCGAACGTGCCGGCTGGGGTAATGATTACCGGTGATTGCGCTTATAACAGCGGGGAACTGGTTGATTATGCCCTTCTGGGCGAGCTGTTGCATCCCCTTCGTGAAGCGGGGACGCCGGTTCAACTCGCTTTGGGCAATCACGACCATCGCGAGCGGTTCTGGCAGGCTTTCCAGGACCAAAAGCAGGGCGTCCACCCAGTGGCAGATCGCCAAACGGCGCTTCTGCGCGCGCCCAACGTCAATTGGTTTATCCTCGATTCGCTCGAGACGACGTTGTCGAGCCCCGGTTTGCTGGGTCCGCAACAGTTGCACTGGCTGGCAACCGCGCTGGATGAAAACCCCAAGACCCCCGCGCTGGTTGTCATTCACCATAACCCGGGCATCAACGGGGGGAACCTCGGGCTGAAAGACACCTTCCCACTGTTTGAAGTGATTCGGCCGCGGACCCAGGTCAAGGCCTACATCTACGGTCACACCCATAATTGGAAAGTCGAGCCCGATACCAGCGGCATACACCTGATCAATCTGCCGCCAGTGTCCTATGTGTTCCGTGAGGGCGCACCCTCCGGATGGGTGCATGCGATGGTCGAGGATGACGGCATGGAGTTGGAACTCAGTTGCATCGATAAGAAGCACAAGGACCACGGCCAAAAGCTAAAGCTGGCATGGCGGGTTTGAGCCGGACCGCATATTTCCCACTTAAACGCGTCCGTCCGAATAACGCGTGCCTCCTTGAGCTTAGAGAGCACCTCGAATAGACTGCGGTAATGACTGCGTTTCCGGTGAACCACGATAAGGAACAGCAACTCGCACACCGGATGGCCGCGTTGGGATTGCGTGAGTCCGACATCGAGGAAACCTTTGTCAGATCCGGAGGACACGGGGGCCAAAACGTGAATAAAACGGCGACATGCGTGATGCTGCTCCACCGCCCGACCCGCTTGCAGGTCAAGTGCCAGACCACCCGTCAGCAGGGGCTC
Source organism: Limisphaerales bacterium (assembly GCA_025356925.1). Classification (GTDB taxonomy): domain Bacteria; phylum Verrucomicrobiota; class Verrucomicrobiia; order Limisphaerales; family UBA8199; genus JANXQE01. The sequence continues at coordinate 1,607 of JANXQE010000088.1, forward strand.
AACCGATTCATCGCTCGGCGGCTGTTGCTTGACAAAATCGAAAAACTGCAGACGGGGCGAGTCGCGGCGAAGGAAGCCCAGATTGAAAAGATCCGCCGGCAGAAACGCAAGCGGAGCCGCCGTGCCAAAGAACGGATGCTCGCTGATAAATCGCGTCACTCTGACAAGAAGGCTTCCAGACGGGCCGGAGGAGACGCCGGGTTTTGAGCCCGGCATCCGCACCTGAACCAAGCCGGCTCAACGCGCCAAAATGGGGTCGCATCCAAAAAATATTGCCCCTGCCAGCAGTGGCGACTAACGTTGGCCGTGCCTGTTTGTGTGACGATTCTCGGAAGCGGTTCGGCCGGCAACTGCGCGTACGTGGAAACCTCTCAAGCGCGCGTTTTGGTCGATGCCGGCTTCAGCCTGCGTCAGATCCGCCAACGCCTCGCGACGATCGGCCGGACCCCGGAGAACCTCACCGCGATTTTCGTGACTCACGAGCACGCCGACCACGTGCACGGCCTGGTGCAGTTGAGCGAAAAGCTCCGCATCCCGGTCTACTGCAACCGGCCCACCCAGGAAGCCATCGAATACCAACTCCAGACCAAACTGCATTGCCGGCTGTTCTCCACCGGCGCGACGTTTGAAGTCGAGGACCTCGAAGTCGAAACCTTCAGCATCCCCCACGACGCACAAGACCCAGTCGGGTTCCTGCTCAAAACCGACCTCGGGAACATCGGTTTTCTGACCGACCTCGGGCATGCCACCAAGCTCGCGCTGGAACGCGTGCGCCACGCCAATGTCCTGGTGCTCGAGTCCAATCACGACGTCAAACTGCTCCAGGATTGCCCCCGCCGACCTTGGAGCCTCAAGCAGCGAATCCTCGGCCGACACGGCCATCTCTCGAATGAAGCGGCTGCCGACGCCGCCGAGCAAATCATGTCCGGTGAATTGAACCATTTGTACCTCGGCCACCTGAGCCGCGAATGTAATCGGCCTCAACTCGCGTTCGACGTCATGAACCAGCGGTTGCAGAAAATCGGTGCCACCCACGTTCGCCTGGAGCTGGCTTTGCAAGCGGCCCCCTGCCCTACCCTGACATTACACAGCTCGGCAGCCCCGCAATCCTTGCCGGTGGCGACGCCCACCCTGCACGAAGGATTTACCCAGACCACTTTCACCCTGCACCCGCCCCTCTGCTAAGCCGCAGCGGAGCGCCGACCCCAACCGGGGTGGCAACCAGCACTTCCTCGCCTCTCATGTTTCAGGTCCAACAGATCGATTCGTTCGACCTGCCCGATCTCCAGCCCTATCGGACCATGCGACGCCAAGTGGAGCAGCGAGAAGCGGGTATCTTCGTTGCGGAAGGTGAAAAATTAGTGCGACGTCTGTTGGAAAGCAATTTTACCGTGGTTTCCGTGCTGCTGCCCGAAAAATGGTTTCACGAATTGAAGCCCCTCCTGGAACAGCGCCCCGAGGATTTGCGCGTTTACGTCGCCGAAAAAGCCCTCCTCGAAACCCTGACCGGCTTCTCGATGTATCAAGGGCTGTTGGCTGTCGGCAAAGTGCCGGCTCAACCGCCGTTGCAGGAGATTCTCGCGCAGAGCCCGAAACCGCACCTACTCGTG
>JANXQE010000163.1 GCA_025356925.1 Limisphaerales bacterium
GGCGCCGGACTACCCGCTCGTGTTGCTGACGCTGGTGGAGTCGATCCTCGAGGACCCCGCCATCATCCTGCGCAAGCAACTCGACCGGGTGAAGGACCAGAAAATGGCCGAAATGAAAATGGACGGCATCGAGTACGACAAGCGAATGGAAGAGCTGGAGAAGCTGGAATATCCCAAGCCGAACCGTGAATTCGTTTATTCGACCTTCAACGCTTTCGCGGGCAAGCATCCGTGGGTCGGCCAGGAGAATATTCGACCCAAATCAATCGCCCGGGAGATGTTCGAAAATTTCAGGTCGTTTTCGGATTATGTGCGGGATTACGAACTCCAGCGTTCCGAGGGCCTGCTGCTGCGGCATTTGAACGGCGTGTACAAAGTCCTGGCACAAACGGTCCCCGATAGCGCCAAGAACGATACGGTGCGGGAAATGGAGCTGTACCTCGGCACCATGATTAAGCAGGTTGATTCAAGCCTGCTGGACGAATGGGAGAAGATGCGCGACCCGAATTACCTGGCTCGCGCAGAAGCTAAAGAGGTCCGCCCGCCCGGAGCAGAAGCGGCCGATCGCGACATCACCCGTGACACGAAAGCGTTCACCGCAGCGATCCGTAACCTGGTTTTTAGTTTCCTTCGAGGCCTGGTGAATGCGGATTTCGAGCAAGCCCTGACCTTCTTGACCTCGCCACATGATCCGGACGGTCAGCCGTGGACGCCGGCTCGACTGGATGCGGTCCTGGAGCAGTACCACGCCGACCATAAGCGCATTTGTCTCGATCCGAACGCGCGAAACGCCCGCCACACCTATGTCACTCCTTCCGAAGACAAAAAGACCTGGCGGGTGCAGCAAATGCTCGTCGACCCCGCCGAGCACAACGATTGGGCAGCCGAATTCGAAGTGGACCTGGCAGAGTCCCGGAAAGCCGAGGCACCGGTGATGACGCTGCGGAAGATAGGAAGTTTATAGTCGTCGCCGCGGAATGATTTGCATTGGTGGTTGAGGTGGTTGAAGATGCGAGCGGCTGACAGGTGTATCAGGCTTACACCCGGACGACTTGCTCAGAACAATTATGAAATGCCCAAGTTGCAGTCAGGAGATGGAAAAGGGCGATTTTTCCCTCCCCAACAACACTGTGTGGACGCCCGCCGGGGTCAAAACAAAATTTGGTGTCATCGCCGAAGACATGGTCTGGCTGGCCAAGCGCTGGAATCTCTTCCCTCAGCCGGCGAAGGGGCATATATGTCGAGCGTGCAAGACGGCAGTCCTCAAATACCCGGGCAAATAGTAACCCTGATGCGTAAGGAAGAATGCCGAACCAAAAGGTCCGGCGAACGGGAACTACCCGATTCGCCTGGATTGAACTCCGAACGCCCGGGGCGACCGGCTTCCGCCGCTGACCTGTGCTTTGGCCTGAAACATCAGTGATGCAGAACTGAGGAAGCTGGCGGATAGACGAACCTTCCAGGCGTACTCAGCGACGGGCGCGGCTTAATGAGACAGGGGTTGAATCTGAATTCATCAACTTTCCTCATTGCCGCTTAGTTGGATCGGTTTCGGATTTCAAGCCTCGAATTTCGGACTTTGCTTCCGGCCGTGCAGTTTCGATATAATCGAGCAGGTCGGCGAGATCCTGTCGCGTCAGGCCGGCCTCGAGGCCTTCGGGCATCAAGGACTGGCTTTGGCTGCGCATCTTGCGGATCTGCGAGCGCGGGATAACCTCTTCCTTCCCGTAAGCTTGCCGGACTGTGACCGCAGTCGAGGACTCGTTTGCGATCAGCCCGACAAGGCTTTCGCCGTCCTCGGTTTCGACGACGAAACTGACGAACTCGGGCCGAACTTCACGGTTGGGATCGAGGATATTGACCAGCAGTTTTTCTTTGCCGGTATTCTTCACGGTCACCAGGTCCGGTCCGAGCGCGTGGCCCTCGCCGCCCAGGCGATGGCAGGAGCTGCAACGTTCCTGGTAAACCTTCTTGCCGCGGGCGGGAGTGGCTTGGAGATTCAAAGCCGGCAGGAAAGCATCGATCACGGCCTGGCGCTGACCTGACGGGGCCGCTCCGAGCACTTGCTCGGCGAATTGACGGACTGCCAGGTCCGGGTGGGTCCGCAGAAACTTGGCTTGGGTCGTGCCCAGGGCGGACGCCTGGATCGATCCGGCCTGGACTGCTTTCAGTAAGATGATGGCTCGATCGGGGCGCGCCAGCAGTGCGGACAGGACTTCGCTGCGTAGACGCGGGCTAAGCGTGGCCCAACGCTTGGTCAGTTCCGGCGCCAGTTGAGCGTCGTTGAACCGGTTGAGAGAAGAAACCGCAGCGCTCGGGATCGTCTGCGGCTGGCTCCGGTCGAGCAAGGAAAGCAATAAGGCGCCCGATTCCGCAAAGCTGGTGAGACCAAGCAAACGAATGGCCTCGACGCGTGTGGACTCGCTCGACCTTGGATCCTTGGCGGACTCGGCCGCGGAAGCGAAAATCGTTTGCACTCGTGCCCCGGACACGGCCAGCGAGCTCCCGGCGCCTTTCAGGCCATCGCCCAGGGCGCGGGCCAGGCCGAAGCTGATCGCCGGCTCGTTGACCCTGGCGATAAAGCCGAGCACGTGCGCTACCTCCTCACGGTCGTTCCGCGAACCGACCAGCCCAACCAACTCGCGCAAGAGGTCCTGTCCCTGGTTGGAGCTGCAAAAGGCGGCGTCTGTTGACAGCACCGCAAAGAAGTCGCCCGCACCCTCCGCGAGCGAGGACAAAACCGCGGCTCGGGTCCAGGAGCTCTCGACATCGCGTTTGGCCAGAGCGGCGAGCGGAGCGATTTTAATACCAGGTTTCAGTTGCCCAAGCGTAAACGCTAGCTGGTAGCGAACCATGATTGACGGATCGTCCACAAGGCGTTGAAGCTTGGTGAGCATCTGAGGAGAGGCCGTGCCATCGTGGAGGAAGTTTTCGGAAAGCCTAATAGCGTGTTCCCGCACCACGGGGTCGGCGTCTTCCAGTCCCTGCAAAACGTGAGATTCGCGCAGAGCACCCAATCCATCCAGGGAGTGCAGCGCATGCTGGCGGGCGAGCGCAAAGTTTGAACTTTCCAATAGCTTGTCAAGCAACGGGACGGCGGCCGGATCCTGCCTTTCGTAGAGCAGACGAGCCGCGGTGTCGCGGTGCCAGCCGTTGGGATGTTCGAGGGTGGCGACAAGTTGCCATGTTGAGGCCTTACCTAGCTGCGGCCGTCCTGGTTGTTTGAAGCCGTCAGGTGCGATGCGATAAATCCTTCCCCGATTGTTGCCACTGTTCAGGTCCACCAGGCTTTTGATACTGTTCGGCAGCGACCAGGGGTGTTCGATGATTTCCCGGTAGATATCGATGACATACAACGCACCATCCGGCGCGTTGGCAAATTGCACCGGCCGGAACCAGGTATCCCGCGAGGCGATAAACTCCACGGTTGGTTCGTCCGCCGCGCGCTGCGCTTTGAGTCCAACCCCGTCCGGCACCAGCACCTTGCGGTGGATGAGATTGCCTCCACAGTCCGCCACGAATGCGTTGCCCCGAAACTCTTCGGGGAAGGCATTCCCTCGGTAAATCGTGGTGCCAGTGGCGCCCGTGAAGTAACCGGAAGCCCGGCCTCCGCCTTCGATCGGGCCAGGTACTAACCCAGCCACCCGCCAGCGCGTTCGAATGACCCGCCAGGGTTCTTCCGGGCTAATGCGATAGACCTCTGCAGCCGGGCCATCCACGGCGATGCTGACCAGTGGCGCCGGCATCGAGTAGAACGGGTTCCGAGCGGCATACACGTCATCGTACATAAACAGCCGGATGTGGTCGCTGTTGTTGCAGGCGAAGCGCCGGCCCGTGTCGTCAAAACTCAGTCCGTGCTGACCTCCGCCGGCCTCAGAATTCAGCGTCAGGGCGCGTGGTTCAATCACAAAGTCGCGCCCGTGCACGTCAACCGGTTTGGCTTCGGGATGGCGCAGGGCGCGGATCACTCCGCCATTGCCGCTCGTGGCGCCATGAATCCGATTATCCAGGCCCCAAAGGAAAGTGTTGAGCATGGCTTGGACATTGACCCGGTCCATTCCTTCAGCGAACCCGGTAAAAACGGTTTCTCGGACGTCCGCTTTGCCATCGCCGTCAGTGTCTTTCAGATAGAGAATGTCCGGAGTCGCCGCGACGAAAATCCCGCCGTCATAGCAAAAAATCGCCGTCGGCCAGGGCAGATTCATTGCGAAAATCGTGCTCTTCTCATAGACGCCATCCCCGTCCAGATCCTCGAGCAAACGGATCCGGCCCAGATGTGGCAACTCATCCCGCCGCTCGGAATAATCAATCATTTCCACGACAAACATCCGCCCGTTCTCATCGAAACTGAGCGCCACCGGGCTGACCACGTTCGGCTCCGCGGCCACCAACTCCATATGAAACCCCTTCCTGACCTGAAACGTCTGGAGGGCCGTTTGCGGGGGTACCGGTGGAAAGCGCGGCAGGTCGTTGGTGCTGAGCGTTGGCTCCGCTCCAGCCGCCACGGAGCAGAGTAAACCCAAAGATAGTAAACTGGAGCTAAGCACACGATTCATATTGGAGTGTCTGCAGTCTCAGTAGAGTCTCCGCCCCTTTCAAGCCCTTTTACCCTGATTTGGATTTTTGGGGAATGGACGAACTCTGCTAATGGCTGAAACACGGACGCTGGCGGTGTGATCGTAAATCCTCATCTTCGTCGGCGGCGGCGCACAGGGTCGGTGAACGGGAATTCCTGAAAAACGGCGGGCGCACGCCCACGGGAAAATTCGGCGACGGGCCAGGAGCCGCGCTCAATTCGGAAGATGCAAGGCTCGGCTTCGAAGGTGATGTTCACGCGGCCGCGGGCGAAGCCGCGCAGCAGCCTCAAAATGGTCTGACGAACCAGCAGGCAGCTTCTCTCGCTGAAGTCCAAGGCCTCGGTGCCGGCGGCCTTGCCGTTGGCCTCGACGACCGTCTATATCTCCCTCCCCAACACCATCGCGCGCGCGGCCAACTGAAAAACCGTGGAATTCGAGGCCATCTTTGAATTTGAGTTCCGGCCCCACGACTATCAGACTCGACACCATGCGACCAGACTCGTGGGCCATTTTTTTCCTTCCGCACCCCCGGCGCGCGGATATTCCTGTCCGCGGCAATCCTCGAACATCCTCCACCGTGAGACATGAATGAACAGGCCTTAAAGTCGCGATTTCCGATTTGCCATTTGCGAGCGTCCAGCCGTGCTGGTAACAGGTCACGGCGGCAGTTCATCCAAACCTCGGCGTTGTGGGCCGCAGGCGCGGTTTTGTCCGGCTGCAAGACCTCAAACCCGACCCCGGAACCCATCATCGATATCCACCAGCACCTCGGGTATTCCGGCCGCATTGACGATGTCCTGTTGGCGCATCAGCGCTCGATGGGGATTACCAAAAGTGTGCTGCTCCCGGCGGGACGACCGATGAACTCAGCCTCGACGCACGAGGCGAACTCCAATGGACTGGAAGCGAATTGTCTCGGCAACGAGGACTGTTATCAATTTGCCCGTGCGCATTCAGGTTCGTACGCGTTCGGGGCCAATGAAGTTCCCGATGCGCCCGACGCCATCAAGGAAATCGAGAAGTATCTAAAGCGAGGGGCCGTTATCATCGCGGAACAGAAATTTGGAGTCGAATGCGATTCGCCAGAAATGCAGCGGATTTATCATTTGGCAGCCGATTACGGTGTGCCGGTCCTCATGCACTGGCAGTACCAGCGATTCAACTACGGGTTTGAACGATTTCACAAAATGCTCGCCAGGCATTCTCGCACGAAATTCATTGGCCACGCTCAGACCTGGTGGGCGCATATTGACAGAGCCTACCGGGACGATGCATCGAACCTTTATCCGACCGGGCCGGTCACACCTGGGGGTTTGACGGACCGTTACCTGAGCGATTACGGGAACATGTACGGGGACTTGTCGGCCGGCTCGGGGCTTAACGCACTGGCCCGGGACGAGGACCATGCCCGGGCGTTTATCGAGCGCCATCAGGACAAACTTCTCTATGGTAGCGATTGCAACGATGTGATCGGTTTTGGTCCCGGCTGCCAGGGGGCTCGGACCATTGCCACGCTGCGGCGCCTGGCACCGGGACACACCGTTCAAGGAAAGCTCTTTTACCAAAACGCCAGGCGAGTGTTGAAGATTTAGGCGCGGTTGGCATAACCTTGAGCAACATGGGGACCGATGCCGAGCTGAAGTTGATCGCGCGCTGCCGCGCTGGTGAGTCGCCAGCGTGGGACGCGCTATTCGACCTCCATTACGCGGCGATGGGGCGGTTCGTTTTCCAACTCGGACACGATTTTACACAGGAGGATGCGGAAGAGATCTGCCAGGAGGCGTTTCTCAACGTGATTAGGAACATCAATTCCTTTCAGGGCGGGTGCCAGTTTCAAACCTGGCTTTTCCGGATCGCGGCCAATAAAGCAGGCGATTTCCGTGAACGTCAGCACGCGGCAAAGCGTGGAGGGGGGCACATCCCTCTTTCCTTGCAAGCCGAGGACCCCGCCACCGGTCTGACCCTCGATCCGCCCAGCACCGCGCCCCCACCAGACCTCGCTCTCCTGAGCGCGGAACAAGCAGGAATGGTCCACCTCTCCCTGGATCATCTCGGCCAGCCGTGCCGGGAGATTGTCGAACTGCGGTATTTCGGAGATCTGAGCTATGACGAAATCAGTCAGGCACTGCAAATGAACCCGAAAACGGTCAGCTCGCGCCTGAGCAAATGCCTGGATCGGCTGGAAACGATTGCCCGGAAAATATTTGCGGGAGAGAACTCGGCGGTTTTCCCGTCTAACTCATAAGCGGATATGTCGAACGAACCCGAACGGCCAGTTGAGAAACTGCTGCGCGCCACTGCTAAAGAACGGCGCGAGCGCGCCGGGTCCTCTTGGGAGCTGCACGCCGTTACCCGTCGCCGGTTGCAACAGGAAGTGTCGCAACAGTTTGGCGAAACACCAGAGCCAATCCGTGGTTCCCTCCGGTGGCTGTTCGAGCCATGGTGGGTGCGGGCGCTGGGAGGTTTGACGGGGACGGCTTTGGTAGTTGTGGCAGTGTGGTTGGCGATTCCCGGTTTGACGCCGAAGAAAAACGACCTCCTGGTAGCGCGGAATGATAAGGATCAAAGCCCGTTAGTTTCCAATTCGCCTCGATCAACTTTGAGCGAAAAATCGTCGCAGAATGAATTGGAAGCCAACCAACGCACCGAGGTGAGGGAGTTTGCGGCGGCTAAGGCTGGGGGTGCCAAGAAAGAAGCATCGCTCGATGAGAACTTGTTGCGGCGAGGAGCCTCGACATCGGGGGATGCCAGCGCCGCGCTCGCGGCCGCGGCGGCAAAACCGGAACCCATTGCCGCCCGACCACCGGACCAGACCGGCGCGGCTCCACCAACGTCCACGGGAACTGAGTTCGCAAAAGGGTTTGGCGTCGACCGCGGATTGCGGCCAGACACGACGATACCTCCTTCGTCCGCGCCAGTAAGCCTCGCGCTCGCGACACCGGACAGCACACGAGTGGTGGCGAATGCTCCGAGTCAGCTCAGTGCTACACCTGGTTTGGCCGCTGCCCAAACCTCGACGCCCCAGGTTACGGATCTCGTTTCCGGCCTTGCATCCAAGGCGTCTGAGCCGGAATTGGTTCACTACGGCTATTTCGCGGCCACTCAGACCGCTGCCAAACAAAAACTCTTATCCCCGGAAGTCGGACGAGCGGTTTCGGGTTCCGACCAGAAGACACAGCCGCCAGGGGGAGACCAGGCGCCTGCGCAAATTCTCGTTTCATTCCGAGTAGAACAATCGGGTAGAGAACTGCGCGTGATCGACAGCGATGACTCAGTTTACGCCGGCCCGATCCAAGAAACCATTCCCGCCATGGCTTTGTCTTCGGCCCAGCAACGGCGGTCAGGTTCGGTGGAGACACTACGAGCTGCCAAACGACAGGCCGGACCGGCTGATTCACTTGGTTTGTCCGCCGAGCAAATGGTAACTCCTCAAAGAGCCTTCCAGGTCGTTGGCACAAATCGGAGCTCGAACCAGCGGGTCGTTTTTTCCGGCACTCTTAC
>JANXQE010000208.1 GCA_025356925.1 Limisphaerales bacterium
CAGGTTTTTCTTCTTGGCTTCCTCGACGGCGGCGAGCACCGTCCGCACGCCGACCGCGTCGACGGCCACCGGCTTTTCCATGAACACGTTCTTGCCCGCTTCAACGCACGCGCGGAAGTGGCTGGCCCGGAAGCCTGGCGGTGTTGCCAGGATGCAGTAATTTACGCCTGGAACCTCGAGCGCTTTTTGAAACGCATCAAATCCGCTAAAGGCCAGCGTTTCAGAAGGCAATTTTAACTCCTCTTTGCCTCGCTGAGCCGCTTCGGGAAAGAGGTCGGCTACCGCAACGATTTTTCCCTGGACTCCAAGGTTCTTCACCGCTTCGAGAAAATTCCCACCCGCCCCAGTGCCGCGGCCACCGAGGCCGATGATGACCGCGTTGATCGGTTGCTGGTTCTCCGCGCGTATCACCGCGGGGAAACTTACCGCCGCCGCCGCGGACGCGGCCAGGAGCGATGATGTCTTTATGAATTGCCGGCGGGAAACCGCCGAGGATGCATTGGTTGGATTATTGAGCATAAACACTCTCAGTTTTGTTGTTTCTATGGACGTGATCGGGATTAGTCTTAGCGCAGGATAAAAAGCAGCGGAAACCCGGATGCGGCAGCTTCACCGTTCTTAATCCTAAACTTTCGCCTAATCCTAATCTTCTTCTATCGCGGTCTAATACTTTGGTTAACCGACGAATCTGCGGCGAATTAAATTCAGTCCCTCTCCGTCCCGCTGGTCCAATACTTCTGCATTTGCTCGGGCGTCGGCACTTTCAAAGGCCGAACCATTCGAAACCCAACCCATTGGGCGTCGGAAAAGTACCAGACGCTCTTCGGCAACTGGGGATCCTGCATCTTCCAGGACCGGTCCGAACCGCGCCGGGCGGCGCTCCGACACAGGTTCGCTTCGTCATCCCAGGAACCGCCCCGGACCGAATGAGGATACGGTTTGGTAGCCTTGTTCCACGGGTCGGTCAACGCACCGCCTCCGGAGCTCTGCTTGTAATACTCCGGATCGTACTGGTCCAACACCCACTCCACGACGTTGCCGCACATATCGTAAAGACCCCACGGGTTGGGCTTTTTCCGGCCCACTTTCTGGTATTTAAAATCACTATTCTGCTCGTACCAGGCGTAGTCAGCCAACTTGGAGGCGTCGTCGCCGAAGAAATAGGCGGTGGTCGTCCCAGCGCGGCACGCATATTCCCATTCGGCCTCCGTTGGCAAACGATAGAAATGGCCGGTTTTAGCACTTAACCACTGGCAATACTTATTGGCCGCATGCTGAGTCATGCTGATGGCGGGGAAACCGTCCTTGCCCATGCCAAAACTCATCTCCACATAAGGCTTGGACGGGTGAGTGACTGCATCCGCCAGTTTGTCGCCGGCGGTGTCTGTGGGGATCGTGCCACGGGTGCGCTTTTCTTCGTCCGGATACATGAATAACTCATATTCGTTCCAGGTCACCTCGCAGCGTTCCATCCAGAACGGAGAAATCTTCACTTTATGCTGCGGTCCTTCATCCGGCTTGCGCCCCGGTTCGCTATCGGGACTGCCCATGACAAACTCACCGCCCGGGATGGGGATCATGGTGTAAGTCACCCGCGTGCCCGGGATGGTATTGGTGTATAACTTCATCTCGCTTTCCTGCATCACGGCCGGGTTGGCCGTGATGCGGGTCGCGATGTCAGGAATCGTGATGTTGTCATTGTCCGCCAGGCTCGGCAGGCTGCCAAACGCCCCGCTCGCGTAGCTATCCCCGTTCGCTTTGTACACCCGGTATTTGTTGGAGAATTTGCCCGTGGCGGGTTGAGTGAAAACAACGAACCCATCGGAAACGTTCGCTGCGCAGGTGAACAATTCGTTGGTTGCGCTCAGCGCCAATATGGATGACGGCGCCTTGACCCCATCAAAGTTAAACACCGCGGCTTTTTCGCCCTGGCCGAAAATCACGAACAACTTCTGACGGGAACCGCCCGTAAGCGTTACCACGCGGCGGATGGGCTGGCCCAGGTCGAACGTAGCGCCGTTGCCGAGTTGCAACTGGCCCGGCGTCTGTTCTTCAACCGGACGCAGCAGCAAGCTGTTCTGGCCCGGCTTATAAAAGAGGAATTCCCGCAGCGGCGATCCCCGAAAGTTTCCTGATGCGTAATCGGCGGCGGCCGGCAACCCGCTGAGGCTGGCAATGGAAACCGGTTTGCCGCTGTTCACAACCTCGGCCCGGAACGTGTCGCCCTTGTCTTCCGTGATCAAAAAGCAGGCGGCTTCAGGCTGGCCAGTCTTGAGCGAAAGCCGATTGGCATGGGTGGCTGGACCGGGCAAGCTGGCCTCGGCGAGTTTCGGGAACTCGGCGCCGTCGTTGCGCACGAGGGTGGCCAGGTTCGCGTCTGGCGAATTGTAGATGCTCCCCACATAGAGATCCAGCAATCCGGTTGTGCCGGCGCTTCCTGCATCCACGGCCAAAATCGTGTTAGGTCCCAGGGCTGCCGTGAACGGAACCGTCACCGGTTTTCCAGTCGCGCTTGTGCTGGAGGCATCCACCAGCGTGATTTGATTGTCGTTGGCCGAGGTCAGAGCCAAGCCGTCGTGGCCTTTAACCAGCAGGCTGCCGGTGCTGAACCCGGCAATGCCCTTGATCCCTCCGGGACGGCAATCCACCCATAACAGGGCTCCGTCCGTGGTCTGGTAACCCAGCCGATACTTGCCACTCTCCTTGTCCACAATAACGATGTCCATGTGGCCATCGCCGTCAAAATCGCCGCTACCGAAAAACTCATTCGTGTTTTCGTAAACGAATGAAAAGGTGTTGTCGGCCGCTGGACTTGAGTTAGGAAAAACCGGCAGTAGTGACACCGCAACGGTCGCGCTGAAAAAGTAAGATCTCATGATTTGCTCTGAACTGCGACAACAGTGTTGTCGCTGGGGAAAAAAATGTCAAACCCAGAAGCCCGGCCATCGCGGAGCCATGGCGTGCCCCGAGCCAGAGCGCCGAGGAACCGCTGCCCTGGGTGGAGTGAGTTTCAAGGAACTGTCTTCAGGGCGTCCGTCACGGCCTGAACCAAACCAGGGTGGGGCTGGCCTCCCAAGCCACGACAACGTTCAATGTCCGCGCGCGCTTCTGAAAATCGTTTGAGCTGGAGGTACGCCGAGGCCCGGTTGTTGTAACGCATCGCCCTGGCAGGGTCCAGTCTGATGCAAAAATTATAATCCACCAACGCTTTTTCCGGTTCACCTTTCCGTGCCAGGGCGTTGCCTCGGTTGTCGTATGCGTCAGCAAAGAAACGATCCTCCTGGATGGCCGTGTCGAAATCTCGGATCGCTTCGTCATAGTGGCCGGAATCCGACAGCACGCTGCCGCGATTATTATAGGCTCGGCTAAAATGTGGATTCAAACTGATCGCGGAGTTGTAGTCCGCGAGTGCCGCCTGGGTGTCACCCGCTCGGAGCAGCGCCACGCCGCGGTTGTTGTAGGTCACGTAGTGTGGACCGATTCGCAGAGCAGAGTCGTATAGAGTCAACGAGTCCCGCCATCTCGGCAGATCGACCCAGGTCGCGGCGGCGCAAGCGACGACAATTACGGTCGTTGCCAGCCAGCGTGCAACCAGAAATCGCCCGGCCACGTACTCGGTCGCCGCAACCAGCGCCCACGCAACGCCGATCGAGGGAAGATAGGTGTAGCGGTCAGCCACGATAAAATCACCAAACGGCACAAAGCCGGCCACCGGTACCAGAGCGCCCAGAAACCAAAGCCAGCCCACGCTGAGCCAGGGCATTTTTCGAGCCTCATAGAACGCCGCGATGGTAATCACAACCAGAAATGCCGCGCTTAATAGCGCAAAATTCTGCCGGACACTCTCGATCGGATAAAGCACCGACAAGCGAGCGGGCCAAAAGATCTTGCCCAGGTAAAACACATAATTTTCAGGCACACGAAGCAGATCGTGCAGTCCGCCGGTTGGCCGCGTATCGAACGCCCCTCTGGAGTGCAGCGCGGTCCCGGAGATGAAAAGGGCCAGAATGATCCCCACGAAGAACGGAAGCTTCTCGACCAGAAGCGAACGGATCGACTTCCAGACGGTCGTGTCGTCCCGGTGGACTCGGTTCAAAGGCCAAAAATCCAGCAGCAAAAGCACAAACGGAAATGTCACCATCATCATTTTCGACATCAAGCCCGCGAGAAAACAAAGATAGACCGCCACCCAGCGGCGGCCATTTGGTTTTTGCGCATAAGACCCATACGCCACGAGTCCCAGCATCCAAAAAAATGAACACAGTACGTCCTTCCGCTCGGCGATCCACACGACCGATTCAGTCCGGAGTGGATGGAAAAGAAAAAGCGCCGCGACGGTAATGCTCACCCACAAGGACTGCCGCATCGATTGGAGGGCAACGAACAAAAGCGCGCCCGCCGCGGCGTGGAGGAGAATGTTGGTTAAGCGATACGAACTGGCTCGCGGACCTTGAATCGTGGTATCGACTTCGTAGGAGAGCCAGGTCAGGGGCGCCCAGGTTCCGATATCGCTGGTGCTCAGGGCGTATTGGATCCCGGAGCTATCCAAACCGCTCAGGACATGGGGGTTTTCGTAAACGTAGGCGTCGTCATCGTAATTGACAAAGCCATAGCCAATCGCGCGCGAAAACATCGCCACCGTCAGCACCCCCAACAAAGCAGCGATGAGAACGGTCCTGTTGGGATCGCCAGACGCAGGCGTGAGCTCTTCGGCCATGTTCGAGCAAACTGCTGTTCGATTTACAGCCGAAAGGACCGATTCCTCGGTGCTTAGGGCAACGTGTGGGCGGCGATCGTGCAGGTGGGAGGTTGCCCAAAAGTGAAACCGGGGCCGTAGGTGCCACCAGCGGGGCAAGCGGGAAGAGCGCCGGAGGCGGTCAACTTCAGATAGGGTTTGATCACACTCATCACGTAAGCCGCGCTGGGCTGCTTATTGTTTTCCAAGGCGTAAGTCTGGGCCGCGCCGTCGATCTGCCGGAGGTTGTTAATGCACGCGTCGGTTTGGGTGGTGGTGCGCGCCCTGACGAAATTGGGAACCGCAATGGCCGCCAACAGGCCGATGATGGCCACCACAATCATGATTTCAACCAGGGTGAAACCTGAGTCCCTATATACCTTTGCTTTCATACTGTTCCTGTCTTTGCGCGGTGTGGACCGGCAGCAGGCGGGTTATATAATTGCATGTATCGTCCACGTATTGCCTGCTGCTACCGCGTCTGCTTTGGGAGCATCAGGGATGCCAAGTAAGAAACAATCTCAATCGTTGGAATCCTGCCATAAAAAAGCAAGAAGGCCTGGGGTTCTCCCAGGCCTCATGAATCCGTGACTACCCGATTCTCGACTCGCTTGAGTCAGACCACATCAGGGCAGGACGTGCAGGGCAATGCTACACGTCGGGGCGGTCGTCAGATTGTTGACCGTGTAAGCCCCGCTCGCAGGGCACGACGGCACGGTGCCAGCGGTTCCACGGCCGAGGTAGGGCTGAATGACGCCCATGCTCGGGGACGCAGTCGAGACCTGCTTATTCTCCAACGCCCACTGTTGTTTGGCACCGTCAATCTGGCGAAGGTTGTTAATGCAGGCGTTCTTCTGGGACGTAGCGCGGGCGCGAACAAAGTTGGGGATCGCGATCGCCGCCAGGAGGCCGATGATGGCCACAACGATCATGATTTCTACCAGCGTGAAGCCCGATTTCTTCGATGTATTGATTCTCATACTAGCTCTTATTGCCTTTCTGTTGACGGCGTGAACTGAGCAGCAGGCGGGTTAAACGATGACACTTTTGTTCACTAATTGCCTGCTGCAACCGCGCATTCCTGAATAGCAAAGCGAATGCCAATAATTGACAGCCTCTGACGCGCGCGGTCACAACTCGGCGTAATCCGAATTTGTACATAAAAAGAGGCCTGGGGTCTCCAGGCCTCTCGAGATTGCAACTGCCGCTGATCAGGGAAGCACGTGGTTGGCGACCGTGCAGGTCGGGGCGGTTGTAAGCACGTTTACCGTATACGCCCCGCTCGCTGGGCACGATGGCACAGTGCCACCGGTTCCACGGCCGAGGTAGGGCTGGATTACTCCCATACTCGGGGAGGCGGTCGAGAGCTGTTTATTCTCCAACGCCCACTGCTGTTTGGCGCCGTCGATTTGGCGTAAGTTGTTGATGCAGGCGTTAGTTTGCGACGTTGCGCGAGCCCTTACGAAGTTGGGAATTGCAATCGCTGCGAGCAATCCGATGATGGCCACAACGATCATGATTTCTACCAGCGTAAAACCGGACGCCCTCAATGTGCGAATCCTCATACTCTTGTTTGCTTTCTGTCCCTGGCGGCGTGAACGATGCAACCGGCTGGTTCACTGATGACGATCTCGTTCACAAATTGCCGGCTGCGGCCGCATTACTGACAAAAGCACGCCAAGTGCCAGACTAATGGGCCTCATAACGGCACTTTCTCAAAGTCCTCCCGATTCCATGAATTGTTCTGCCGGCCTTCGCTGACAACCGTCCGGGTCTATGAGAGTGTCCCGACTGTCCAGGTTTCTTGAGACAGATGTCTCGTTATAGGACAAACACCCCAGGCGGGCCGCAGCCTTGACGATTCGTAAGGCGGTCCTCAGTATCTTTCGCCACCAATGAAGCTGCCGTTACGCGAAGACAATAAAGGGTTACCGGTCGCTGCCGACGCTTCTACTGCCTCCGCTTTCGGCAAGGATGTTTCGCGTGCAGTCTTTAACAAGGGCCTGAGCTTGCTTATCTTATTGGGTTTGGTCGTGAGGATTGGCTTTTTCGTGGAACACGCCCGCAGTCCGTCTTTTGGCGTCCCGACACTGGACCAAACGTATTACGACACGGTTGCCCGGATGCTGCTTGCCGGGGCGGACCTGCACGCGCTGCATGGGTTCAGGCCGTTGCTGTACCCGGCCTTCCTGGCGATGTGGTACAAGCTCGGCGGCACTTGGGGTGTCGACCTGGCGTTGCTTGTCCAGCACCTGCTCGGGGTAGCAACGGGGGTGATCGTTGCCGTGCTGGCGGCGCGCACTTTTAGACACCGCCTCGCTGGTCTGGTGGCGGGCGCCTTGTTCCTGCTGGCTCCCGTCCCGCTTTACTTCGAGGGAGAGCTCTTGATCGAGCCTAGCTATACCTTTCTCATTTGCCTGGGGCTGTTGTTGATGTTAAAGGCCGCCGAATCTGAAGGGTGGAAGAGTGGTCTGCTGTGGAGCCTCTGTGGCGCTCTGACGGTGCTGACGTCACAGGCGCGCGCAAACATTCTGATCTTTATGGCCATCTACCCTCTTTTTGCGGCCTGGCGCTGGTGGCATTCGCGCGGTCGTGGCGACTTGCGTCCCCTGCTGGGCCTGGTTGGGGCGTTAGCCATGGCGGTTCCCTGGGGCTTCGTGAATATGAAGCAAATGGATCATTTCCACCTCCTTCCCAATGCCGGCGGGGTGGCGCTGTACCTGGGCAACAAGCGAACCGCTGATGGAATGGTGCCAGAGCAGGAACGCCGAATCTCTTCCGGCGACCGGTATGAAGACTCGGTCGAGGTTTGGGCTCGCGAGGA
>JANXQE010000329.1 GCA_025356925.1 Limisphaerales bacterium
CAATGCGCTGCCACCGATCATCGATCTCAACAACGCGCTGGTGTCATGGCTCTTGACCGGCCATCACGCGTTCATCACCGCCGCCGGTTATGTCGGTCCCCGGTTCCGGGTAGATCACGACATCAGCCTATTGGTCCCCGAAGTCTGGTGCCGAATGCGACCGGCGGAACGCGACCCGCAGTATCTCATTGCCAACCATTACCTGGAAAAGTGCGAAGACTTCGAATACGGCGGCAAGCGCGTGCTGGCCAGCCGTCTGGGCTACCGCATCAACACGCGCTTCGTGCACGCCTTCTTCGGTCGCGTCTTCAACCATCCCAGCGCTGTGTTTACCGACGAAATGCTGCGACCGGAACTGCAGGGATTGGACATCTTCGCGGATGGCCTCGACAATATCATCACGACCCAGAAACGCGTCGCGCAATTGTATTTCGACGACGGCAGCATTGCCCACGCCTGTCCGCCCCTCAAGGCATTGCTGCACATCATGCGCGACGAGCAATACCAAGGCCTCGATTTGGCCCAGCCTGAACTACGCCGGCTTTTCACGCGCGAGGGGCTGCTTGCCAGCGACTGGTATCACGCTCGCTTGCTGGCCAAACAACGCCTCGAGCGCGCCCGTTGGCGCCGCAACGTCGACTATCTCGACCGATTCGTTAAAAAGGTCAGCCACGCTGACGAGGCAGCCCGGTTGGGCGTTAGCGGCCGTTTGGCCCACGCCCGTCAAACACTTGAAGCAGTGGAATCACCCTCCTATTTGGGCCAATTGAAGGGTACCCTCGGCGTCGAACCAATTGACTCCTGGTGATGAGTCTCCTCAGGGTCTGGCCCGCTCGCTTAGCGTGCGAATCCAGATGTTGCGATACCGCACAGGGTTATTGTGGTCCTGCAATTCAATGAAGACCTCAGGCGGGTGCGGCCCAACATACTTTGCAAGGGTCTTCCACGGCACGGCCGCGCTGATGCCGTCGGTTGAGCCGGTGAACTCGTAATGATTCTGCACGACCACGCCATTGTGCAGCACCGTCACGGAAGCTTTCTTGACGAGCTCCCCCTTTTCGTCCCAGCGCGGCGATTCGAAGAGGATATCGTACGTTTGCCATTCGCCCGGTGGTTTGCTGGCATTGACCAGGGGCGGTGACTGACCGTAAATGGCGCCGGCCTGGCCATCCGGATAGGTTTTGGCCTGGTAGGAATCGAGCACCTGGACTTCGTACATGCCGTTGATCAGAACGCCACTGTTGCCACGGCCCTGACCGGTGCCGCGCGGCGGGTTGGGAGCCGCCCATTCGACATGTAATTGGAAATCCGCCCACTTCTCTCGAGTGCGGATTCCCCCACCGCGGGCGGCGGTTTCCACATAGCCATCCGCCACTCTCCAGGTCGCCTCCTGACCTCGGTTGTTTTGCCATTTGGAAAGGTCCTTCCCGTCGAAGAGCACCTCGGCGTCTGAGGGCGCCGGAGCGCCTTGACTGAACGTCGCGCCGGGCGTTACGACCCGTGGCTGGGGGCGGTCGGGATCGTGGAGGTGCCATTTCCCGCCGGGTAACATCGGCGTGTCCCGGAAACCATCAATTATTTCAGCCGAGTCGTGGGCACCCGGTTCCTGCTGGCCGCAGAGAGGTGTCGCCAGGGCGGAGCCAATGAGGATGATGCAAACGGGTAAAGGCCCGTTGAGGAGCGTGTTTCTCATATTCAATTATTC
>JANXQE010000330.1 GCA_025356925.1 Limisphaerales bacterium
CGAGATCGGCCGCGTGTTCGTTCAGTAGCGCGGCTACTTTTTCAAGGCCAGATGCGGCGCTTGTTGGCTCAGATGGAGAAACTCTCGCGAAAAATCATTTTCCAGAGATCGCCTCATCCGCATCGCCGCAAGCGCCTTAGCGCGAAAGTTTTAGGCACTAATTAAGCGCCATTCTCCCGTTGGGATTCTAGCAAAGAGAAAGCTGAAACCGAATCAAGCTAGACGGCCAACCCGGTGGCTTCAGCGGACAGCAGGGTTCCGCTTCAGTCAGTTTGTAGCCCAGTGGCCCGCCGCCGCTGAGCTCGGGTCTTGGACGTTTCGGCAGCCTAAAGGCTGCGCTCCTGCAATTTCGTCGTGGCCTGCGACGACTCGGACCAATACTGATAGATTAGAAATCTGCGCTACGCGGCCAACGGCCTCTCGGCAGGGGTCGAGCCTCGATGACATCAATTGCCCTCGCTCTTGAGCGCCGGTTTCAGCGTCCAGGCTTGCAACCGCGCCATCTCAAGGACTTTCGGCGCCCGAAAGTTTTCCTTATGGATGATCCAGCCCCCGAACAACCCGGGTTTGTCCTCCGCCACCCGTCGCGCCGGGACCAACTCCACCTGTTTCGGCAGCTCAACGCCCGCTTGCAACGGTAGAGTCCCGTGAAGCCGGTCGAAGTCATAAACCTCCGCGAGGCCGACCAGAAAAACCGCCGGCGGGATGGCATCCGGACCGATAAACACTCTGGCCGGGACCCGGCCCTGCGTTTGAATAAAATTCGCAACATCGACGGCCGCCATGCGGAACGCAGGCCAATCGATGTGCGTCCGCTCGTTGGCCTCCGGCGGGGGCCCATCCGGGCCGAGAAGACCCTTCGCCACGGCCGGAAATTGCGGCTTTTGACCCGCGATCAGCCGAGCCACCGCCCCCGCTAGCAACTCAAACTCATCGGCAGCCGAGTAGCTGCGACTTCCGATAACCCTAAAGTTGACGCCGCCGACTCCTCCGGCAGCCAGACTCGACGACAATTGCCTCAGATCTCCTTCAGGCGCACCGTCGTTGCGCACTGCATCCGGGTAAATCGCAGGCAACTCCGCCGCGGTTACAAACCGAACGCCCGGTATCGCCCGGATATGATCGATGTATTGCCCAAAGCGTCCGAAGGCCGCTTCCGTTTCAGTCGGTGTTTGTTGTGGCGGCGCTTTCCATTGCTCCGGTGGCGGGTTGGCTCCACGGCGGAAATTCACCCCGTCCCAGAACTCGAGATGGATCCATTCACAGGGATGGTAGAAAATGCTAATCAACCCTCCGCCCTCGCTCCGCAACCGCCGGGCAATCTCGGACACCTTTTGCTTGGCAGGTTCCACGGCGGCGGGGTCGTACAGTTCCATTCGGGTATAGTTGGGCCCCATGTGATAGACATTGAGCGCGCTGGCATACCAAAAGGGCTGCTGGTCCAGGCCGACGTGATCGCCTTCGTCCACATAACAAGGTATGCCCGACGGCGCCACGCCGATGTTTTTCAATGCGGCGATGGCTTGGGGCGCCCAGGAAGAACCTGGCTGCCCGTAGCAGACCAGGGTGGGTCTTCCAAAAATCCGCCGCACATCGGCAGCACCGCCGCCTTCCCGCCGCTCGAACTCAGCCATCCCGTCCAGCAAACCACACTCGGCCAGGTATTCGGCAGGCGCGGGATGGACAGAATGGAAATTGGCGTGGTACCCGATCTCGTGCTGCTTCAACGCGTCGATCACGTCGCTCCGGCCGCGTCGCTCCAGCACCCGCGCTTTTTCCCCAACCACTTTGAAGGTCGCCCGGATCTGCCGCTGCGTTAACATCTCCGCCAACCGCTTACAGGCGTCGTCATCGGCCGGCGACAGGTAATCCTCCGTATCGAACCAGAGAATCACATTCACACGTGCTGGTTCGGCAGCGCCGGCGGGAGCAAGAACGACCAAAGGGCCAGCGCAGAGCGCAATAGCTAGCCAAGCGAGAGGTTTCATCAACCGATTCATAGGCTCATTTGAGTCAGCCCTCAAGCGCCAATCGGCCAGCGGAGAACCAAAACCGAATTTGAACCACGAATGGGCACGAAGAAACCCGGATCGGCTAACGCCGCAACCGAACAGCTAAAGGAATTGCCCCGACGAGGCACAAAAGGCCCAAGATTTCGACAAAACACGACGCACCCCTCAAAGGCTTGTTGTTTCGGGCTTCGGATTTCGGCCTTCTTTCGGCCTTCGGGTTTCGGCCTTCGGACTTGAACCCGTTCCGGCTCCCGATTAGGCATTGCCTTTTCCATGAGTTTGGCCTAAATCCAAACACATGAACCGCCGCCAATTCCTCAAAACGAGTTCCGCTGCTCTCGTTGCGTTGTCCGCCGCCAGTTACGTGCCAACCACGTTTGCCGCTGAAAAAGTCAGGCGAGTCGGCCTCATCGGTGCGGGCTGGTACGGCAAAAGCGATCTGTGGCGTCTGGTCCAGGTTACCCCGGTCGAGATCGTGTCGATCTGCGACCCGGACAAGCACATGCTCGCGGAAGCCGTGGGCATCGCCGGTCGCCGCGTGAAATCAGCCAAACCGCCCCGCACCTATGCTGATTACCGGGAGATGCTCAAGGAAAAGGACCTGGATATAGTGCTCGTCGGATCGCCTGACCACTGGCACGCCCTGCACGCCATCGCGGCGATGGAAGCCGGCGCGGATGTTTATTGCCAGAAACCGATTACCCGAGACGTGCGCGAGGGTGAGGCGATGCTCGACGCTGCGCGCAAACTCAACCGCGTCATGCAAATCGGCACACAGCGCAAAAGCACGCCTCACCTCATCGACGTGAAGAAGCAAGTCGTCGAAGCCGGCCTCCTGGGCAAGATCGG
>JANXQE010000343.1 GCA_025356925.1 Limisphaerales bacterium
AAAATTCGGGTGACTGTTCCGCGACGCGAGTCGCAGGCGGCGCGACGACAATCGAGCCGGCGAAATCAATCGCATCCCCGGGTGAGGTCGGCAGGAGGATGGGCGCACCGTCGCATTCCTCGTGATTCGGTGTCAAAGGAATCAGCCACAATCCGTTGGTTCCAAAAATCGTGCCCGCACTAACCAGCGTGGAATCATCTGGCGACCAGATTGCACCGTGCGGAAAGCCATTCGTCGTGTCCGTGAAACCACTGATCTGACGCAACCCGCTGCCATCGGAATGAACGATCCAAAGATTTTTTCCCCGATCCGCGTTGGTGGTGTTGCTGTCGCAAAAGATCAACTCGCCGCCATTTGGTGCCCAGGCGGGCCACGACGCGCCCGGAACGGTCGAAACGATCCGTTGCCGTCCGCTGCCACCGGTGCTGGCCAAGTACAGCCCGGCAATCCGGCCGTTCGGGTTCAGATTGTGAAACGCGAGGCGGTCATCGATCGGATTCCGTGCCGGCGCCTGGTCGAAGCAATCCGCGCTGAGCAAAGCGCTCAGGCTGCCGTTGGTGTTCAAGTCCCAAATGCCGCAGGCATAATCCATCACCAGCGCGGTCCCATTGGTTTCCCAATCATAGCCGGCGATGTAACTGGGGTTTGCGAACAGGCGTTGCTCCGCGCCCGATTGCAGATCGCGGATCCAAACATTGCCCTGGTTGCCAAACGGACTCCCCTCGCGCAAAAACGCGAGCCAGCGGCCATCCGCTGTGACGCGCGGGCGAACGCCGCTGGTGATGTAAGTGTCGCCGCTGCCGTCGAGATTGATGGCCCAAATCGTACCGACATTCGCTGCCGATCGCCTTCCGTAGAACACCGTGCCGTCCCGGGAAATGATCAGTTGATTGGTACTGAGATTGGGAGCGGTGTTGGTGTTACCCGGATCAATCACAATCGAGGCTCCGCTTCCACCCGTGGCCGGACCGCCCAGCGAGTAGCTGGCGGTTTGGACGCTGGAGCGAACGCCCAGGGCGTTGGTTCCATAAAACTGGATCGTCGCGTCGTTGGTGACGAAAAACCGCGCCGAATAGGAATGCCACGAATCCGCTCCGCCGTTGCGGTAACGAACGCCCGTACCGGAAGGCGTCACGGCAAGGGAAATGCCAAGCGGGCTGCCATACGAACCAGGCGGCGGTGAAATCGTAACAGCGATTGGTTCCGCTGCGCGTGGGGCGCTGTAAGTGAAGACTGATATGGCCGCGTTGTACTGATTGGCAATACCGAACGCAGACCCGGAGGGTGCCAGGCCGAGATTATTCGTGGAGACGTTGCCGAGGCCATTGCTTGAGCCGGCGTCAGCTTCCGTCGGCACCTGGATCGCGCCCGGAAGTCCACCGACACCGTCCGCCCAATCGGGCGAATTGAGCGACGCGACGAAGCCCGGCGAACGGTTTACGAACGGCTCGAGCTGGAACAACCAGACGTTCGCGCGCGTGTTTCCCGCACTGATGCCAGGCAGACTCGATGTGCTGCGTTGCGTGAATTTAATTCCATCGAACTGAATCACCTGCGCGTGAGTGGATGAAGCGGCGCCCGCTGGCGCGTCCAACAGAGCGAACATTCCGTTCGTCAGCGGCACGACGCCCGCAAACACGTTGCCCGACGCACCCGCGCCGGCTTGATATTTCGACGATAGCGTCGGCGAACCGCCCGGCAGCGTCAGCCCTTGAACGCCATCACCAAACTGAATGATCGCGGCTCCTTCGGTTGCGAGGTTGACAGTGAACACACCTTGCACGGCTTCCGTCAGAACCACGCCAATGGTGGCGCCAAAAGCATAGCCGCCGTTGGTCTGCAACAATGGGACGATGGTAAGATTTGATCCGCCGTGCTGGTAAAAAATGAAGCGCGGCATCTGCTCGCCATTGAAATTGCCAAACGCGTAATCACTGCCGGGGGGCAGATTGCTGAACACGAGCAGGACCGCCGGCGAATTAGTGAACTGCCAGATGTGCAATTCATCGTTGGTCGCGCCGCGCGTCAGGCCCACGGCAAAGGTGGCGGTGTTGGTGTTGAGATTCAACTCGTTGAGCCGCTCGAACGGATTGCTCTCACTGAACGTCCCGTAATACAGCGGCACGCCCGACCATTTCATCAAATCGAGCTGTTCGGACGGTAGGCTGTTCAGCGAACTGGCGATGAGCAGAAATGGTTGGCCGGGGGCATTCGGCGCTTGCGGCGAGGCTAGTCCAGTCACCGCGTGCGGGCCGATGCCCAAGGGCGTGAGTGAGTTTGGCACGCCGGCGGAGTTGGTCTGTGAAAGATCCACAAGGTTGACATGGTTCGCGCTCGGTGCGGTGACGGCGACCGAATCCATCGTCGGGCCAAGAAAGTGTTGAACGCCAAGCCCGGTGGGATTTTCCACACCCGTGACGAGCGACGCCGACCAGGTCAGACCACCGTTGCCGTCGGAGTAGCCCACGCGCGCATTTCCGGTGAGTTTGTCGAGCACGAGAACGTCCGTAATACCGTCGCCGTTGAAATCGCCGGCGGAGAAAAATGACGTCGACGATTCATAGACGAACGCGGCGCGGAGATTCGCTGTCAGGAGGACACAAAGCCCCAACACCAGTACGGCAGGACAGCGAGCAACAGCAATTGGTTTTTGGTGTCTCATTGCGCCGGAATGTCCACGGTTCCCGCATCAATTACTTCGGTGACTTCGCGCTGAGCGCTCATGCGCACAACGTAATAGTGATAACGCGCACCCAGGATCACTGGTTGTTGGTCTCGGACGAAGATCGAGTTCTGGAAGAGGTCCGCGTTTGAGGGATCAAATTCGATACCAAACGCGATCAAGAAATCAGGAACAACCACCCTGGGCGGAATGTATGCTCCGCCGAAAATTCCCGGGTAAAACACCCACGGAATACTCTCGATCAGCGGCGAAACCTGGGTGAGGTTGCCCGACACCCGCGGGAAGGTGGCGTTCGTGGCCTGCTGGCGATAGACCACGATCGGCAGCAGCGGATCGCCTTGATGATCGGGATCTCCCGACCGGCGCTTGAACACCAGGCTCTGCGGATCGCGGCTGACACCCGCCGGTGGAATGTACGAGGCGAAATTGGTCGTGTTTACGTTCAGGCTCAAAGCCTGGTTCGGGCTCGCGTTGTAAATGCTGCTTAAGTCACCGATTCGAACGCCCACTGGATATTGCGGATCGAGTGTCAGGTTCGCATCGTGCAAGAGTGTGGCGGACACACGGGGGCCAAACGCCGTGAGCGAAGAAGGCGGCACGCCTTCGTCAAAACCCTTCACGGGCGGCAGTGGGCGCGCGGGCCAGGGCACCGTTTGGATCGTGGGCGGTGGTTTCCAGGTAAACTTCCAGTTCGCTGAGGCGTCTCCCCAGTTGCCCTGATTATCCTCTGCGGCGACGGAGATTTCATACGGAACATTCGGCAGGATGTTGGCGGTGATCGAGAATTGCGGGCCGGGTCCGAACGACGGACCGACCGGCGGGGTCAACTGCCATTCATCGTAAACCACCGCCGCCTTCCGATCGCTCACCAGGCCGTAAAAAAACGGCCTCGGCTTGACACTGGCGAATGGCAATGGTTTGAAGGCGTTCAACAGAATCAGTTTTGAGCTTAGCAGACCCGTGGGTTTGCCGCTGGCGGGCTGGTCATCGCGCGTAATTCTAATTTCAAATCGATACACCCCCGTCGTCGGACAGAACCAGGTCAACGCGACCTGTGGATTACTCACGTCGCCCACGGGCGCGGGCTCGGACAAAACGGGCCGCGGCGGTTTCGCCGGAACGACATCCTTGCAGCCGATAAGCGCCAGTGGGCTGCCATTGCCGTTTTCGTCCAGCGTTTGCACAAAGTAACACAACCGCGCTCCGCTGGGGGGCATCGCATCATCCGTGCGCACCATCTCATTGCCGGGATTGCTTGGGTCGAACATCGCCTCCGCCTGCGCGACCAGGGTTGGTTCGCCGCCGTTGACGCTCCGATAAAGCCGGTATTCGTGTGTGCGCGGGGTGAGCCGGAATCTGATGACAATGGGCGCAATTGCTCCGCCGTCCCCGGCGCGTGCAACATGCTGATCGCAGCTTCCTTCAGCGGGCAGATTCACCGTGCAGCCGCGCAGTTGCGGCAGCGGCCCGATAATACAGGGACAAAGATAGGCTGAATAAACCCCGTTGGTATCCGGTGTGGCCACGCCGATGTCCGTCCAGAAAGTGACCGCGTTCAAGTTCGTGGCATACTGGATCATCATGGGCTGTCCGCCACCCACATCGAACCTCATGTGGACCGTGCCACTGCTGTCGCGCGTCGGGTTGATGGCCGGAACGCAAACGCTTTGATTGAGGTTCACCGCCTGCACGAACGGATCGCTGGAGTTCAACGCCGTGAAGAGCAATTCGCCTGCTTGAAAAACAGCCTCCGTGATTTGACCGGCTGGCACTGGATTCGTCGTTTGACAGATGGCCGCTTGCGAAACGGTGCCGTAATAAGTTCCCGCAACGCAGCTCGCGTCGAACTCGGAACTGAAGGGCGAGATCGGCAGCGCAAAATCCACTGACAAGCTGTTTCCGTTCGGCGGAAAGTAGAGCGGACCGAGTGCCTGTGTTACCTGCAGGAAATTGTTGCCGACGAGAAGTTGCACCCACGCGATGCCCGAATCACGGCGCGTAACGGTCACGCGATAGTTCCAGTTGTTCGAGCTCGGTCCGTTTGTATTTACGAGTGGATTGAAGTTTTGGAACATCACCGCGGGAGTGCCGCAACTGCCGAGGAGGGTGCCGGTCGTCGCTGCCGGCGCGGCCCGTTGACGCAACACACCCGAGGCCGGAGCGCTGTTCGGAGAAAACAACAGACTGCAGGCCGATTGGCTGACCGCGCGGACAGTGTACCAATAATTGCTGGGGCCCGGCGTGGCCGGGGAACTGGCGTTGGTGTCGAGGAGGTAGGCAAAGTTGGTGTTCGCCACGTGCGCCACGACGCCGACGAGATTGTTGGAAGGTGTGCTGTCGTTGGTCAGCGCCATGGTTGGATTTGGCCAGCGATAAACCCAGTATTGTGTGACCACGTCGCTGATGTTGGTGTTCTGCAGCCAGCGCAACAGCAGTTGTTGTTGATTGGTGAAACTCCCGCCGCCCAGCGGAATGACCCGAACAGCATTGAGCACGCTGAGTTTGGTTGGCGCGGAGGGCAAATTTTTCCGGCACGCCATGGCCAGGCCGCCCGGGGAAACGAGACCGTCTCGTCCCAAAACATCGCGCGCGGTGATGAAATAATAAAACGGGTCGCCATCGTTGAATGGCGGGGTGAGATAGCCGGGGGGGGTGGTGCCAGTGGGAAATTGAGCGCTGCCAGGCGAACGACCGTTGCTGTCGGCAAAGAAATAAGTCGTGCGATCGGTTGGATCGTCTGGCCCGCCGGGACCCGCGAGCGGCGCGTAATCTGTCGTCGCCATGACCGGATAGGAATTCACCAATGTGAAACTCGGATTCGAGTGTAGTTGGGCTGCTGTAGGCGGCGTGACATTGAAGTTTCCCGCCTCGGCCGCGGCGAGGGGAATGCGCCAGACGTTGAAGCCAAATTGAAGCAGCGAAAGCCGCCGCAACATATCCGGCGTTCCCCACCGCAACCGCACGCGCAAGTGATCGCTCGGCGCGTTCGTCACCACTTGAAATGGAAATCCGGGCGCGGGCAACACCACCGGCGCACCGGGTGTGATCGTGACGCGGCCGACGACATCCCCTGCGACGCTGGTCATGGGATTGAATTCGCGGACTTCGTAAGTGGTGGTGGTCGTGATGACCTCGGCGAAGCCCTGTCCGGCGCAACGAGTAAGCCCGGGGTGCATCCGCTCCAAGACCAGGAGCTCGGCGGCGACCGCGGAATCCGTCGCGGCGGTTTGAAAAGCGGTCAGGACTTTTTGTGGGAGGCTCTGACCAGGCGCGCCGGGAACACTGCGGACGATCACATTCAGCGCGTTGTTCAACGACGACAAATCCTCACCGAGCGCAGCGGATTGGTTGAGCAGGTTATTGATTGCGGAGATGTCGGTCTGTTGAAAAATGGTGCCGCGCGCGGTGAACGTGCCGCTGTTCGTGGGAAACCCGGCCTTGCCGAAAATGGCAAACTGTTTGCCCGCGAGCAACTGAGGCGCGGGCGCGCCCAGCAGAACGTACGACCAGTTTTGCAGGCCCGCGTCTTGAATGGTTGTGCCCACCGTGAAGACGAGGTTGGAAAGCGGCTGAGCCGAGGCGGGGGAAAGGCTCCCAGCACCCAACAGCAAGCTTCCGAGAAGCGCCCAAAACCGGGCACTGAAATGGCAGAACAATCCATCGGAGCTTCGCGCTTGGAATCTCGCTAAACCCTGGAGCTTAGGATTTGGAAGTTTCATCCCTCTTCAGTAATCCACGAAATAATCAACTCCATGCGTGCTAACCACGCCCTTGATGGTGACGCCTTTGCAGCCGCTGACACAGAACGGACACGGGCCGATGCTGCCGCAAACGTCTGCTGAGCCGCCGACGGTCAGACTGCCGGAGGTATCCAGCGCGAGGAATTCCGCAAAGTCCAGGTGGCCGCTCAATACACACAGCAGGGCAATGTCCACCGCCATTTTCTGCCGCCCGCCGATGGTGCCGAGGCTGGCGCCGCCTTGATAATAATACGCGGTGTCTATCGACGCCTGGGCATTTAACAAGCATCCCGCACTCCCCAAGTCCAGCAAATCGGAAAGTGAAAATCCGCCGCCGAATTGGACATATACGCCGGTGAAATCAGACGGATTATTCAACAACACTTGCTCCACGTTCGGATCCGCATACTTCAGAGGGTCAAGCGTGCAGGCGTGGCCGGCAAACAAGCCCCCCTTCACCTCCACCGGGATCCCAAGAATCGGCACCGTGGCCTCCACCCGAGAGGCAAAATAATCTTCCACCTCGCCAATCGCGAGCGTCGCGCCGATGTCCTTCAACTGGCAGCCCTCGAAGCTCGCGTTGCCACGAATCTCAAGCGACCCGCCGATGCCCAGCACCGCGCCGTGTTGCAAGGTCCAGCGCGCCTCGATATCCATCGTGATGGATTGCGCGCTCTGCCCCGAGGTGACGCCAGCCCAGTTCAACGGGACTCTTTTCGCGCCGAGCGTTACTTCGGCGGAGGGGGCGCCGGCCGGAATGCAACCCACCGGCACGGACTGGGAATTCAATTCCTTGATGTCCATGTAAGCGTTGAAATTCATCTTGTCGGGAATGTTCAACTGCATCGCCGCGTTGAGGTGGATGTCGCGCAGGGAATCGCCATCGAACGTGGGCGACCCACGGATCTTAGCGGAGGCGAGCGAGCTGGCCAACATGCCCACGCCTTTCATGGCTTGGAGCGTGCTATCCTGGCCGCCGGCAATTTGGTCCGTGAGCGCGTTGCGGATGGTGCTGTTGATCTGGTCGAACAACGTATTCATCAACTGATCGAGCACAAAATTATCGTCCCCAAGAAACAAACGGAACGTTTGCTGGTAATTCGCGGGCAGCGTGGAGGAAAGAAAAGCCGTCGCGATTTGCTGGCGGATGGCTTGCTGAAGGGCCTGCTGGTTGTTGCTGAACAAGTCACCCGAC
>JANXQE010000376.1 GCA_025356925.1 Limisphaerales bacterium
CGGCCTTGAACCACTAAATCTGATTCCATCCACCGGTCTTTGCCAGAATCCGGCTTGGTAGTCCAGCACAATTACCGACAACCTGCGGATGCACTGCAAGATCCAGGCAGTGAACTATGGCGTGGTGCAGGTTCCCAAGGACGAAGCGGAAGCGCGTCAATTATTTGAGTTCGCCAAGACCATGGGTTTGCGAGCGATCACTACTGAATCCGTGGACGCGATCGATACCATTGAAAAGATGGTAAAGGAATACGACATCATGGTTGGATTTCATGATCATCCTCGGCGTTCGAACGACCCAAATTACCGGATGTGGGATCCCAACTACATCCTGTCGGTGGTCAAAAGCCGCGATCGGCGCATCGGTTCTTGTGCTGATACCGGCCATTGGGTTCGCTCAAATCTCAAGCCGGTTGATTGTTTGCGCATTTTGAAGGGCCGGATCATCAGCAGCCATCTCAAGGATTTGAACGAAATGGGGCTGAACGCGCATGATGTCCCGTACGGTTCCGGCGTTTCGGATGTCCCCGCCATCCTCAAGGAACTCAGACACCAGGGCTTTGCCGGGAACATTTCCATCGAATACGAGCACCATTGGGAAAACTCCTCACCCGAAGTTGGCCAATGCATCGGATTCGTGAGGGGCTACGGCACCGCCAAGGCATGGTGACCGGCGGCCGAGGCGGAAATCCGAAATCCGAAATCCGAACGGAATGCCGCCGTTCGATGTTGTCGCAATAAAAAGAGTGGCCCGGGTGTTACCCCGGGCCACTCCCAACCCAATCAAAAGAGAGGGCGGCACCTGGTGATGCCGGCGCCGCCCCACTCAGGAGGACGTAGGCAAGGAACCTACAATTGTTAAGTTAGCAAGGAACGTGCCTCCTTAGCGCCGAGAATTCTCTCAGGCTTCCAAGGACGCTCCACCCACGAGCTGTCCTGTTTCCAGACATGCCCAGACAGCACCGTTTAGGCGCCCATGCCTTCTTCGAATGATCCCGCAGCCATGGGGAAGCAAAGGTTGTCTCGGACGTACTGGATCCCGTTGGCACTCGTCGCGTCCAAGTCCCGGTAGGCGCTCTCGGCCTCGACGACTAGCGGCGCGGTTTTGGCGCCCATCACCTGGCAATAGCGCTGCGGATATCCGGCGTGAATGAGCACCTCGACGTATCGGCTCATGTTCAGGTCGCCCGACGGAATATCAACAAACTGCATGGCGCGCTTTTGCCAACTGGCCTCCATCATTCGCAAGGGCAATCCAGGACGAATGACAAAGTTCTTCACATGGCACGCGTAAATCCGAGGAGCGACTTTGAGGAAACGGGTCTCCCAGCTCTCTCCTTCCCAGCAATGCGACGGATCGGCATTAACGCCCAGGCATTTGTCGCCGTCGCAGATGCTGACGAGCATGTTAAAATCGTCAGCGCACATCGCGCCCGTACCGGGATGAATTTCGTGGCACAGATAAATCCCGAGCTTGTTGGCGTGCTGGCGAATCCTGGCGGTTTTCTTAACAAAACGTTCCTGGCCTTCCTTGATAAGGTCGTAGTCGCCGCCCTTCCAGAAACCCCACGGATAGCCCGTGGCCAGTTCCCAGCCAAAAGCAACGCCCCAAAACATCGGCACGACTTTTACTCCGAGCTCGGCGCATAGATCCAACAGCCGCAAAACGTACTCCTCCGCCCACTTTTCGATTTCAGTCGCCGACTTTTTCGCCACATCGGCCGGCAGAAACGGGCGAATGGTCGGGCTGCCGGTCCACGCAGTCGTCTGCACCCAAATGGGACAGTGGGCCGAGACGCCATCCAAGGTCAGCTTCGCCGTGGCGAACGCGTTTTTAATGTCTTTGGCGCTCATCAGACCTTTGTCTGACGCAAGCATGTAATTGGATGGCTGCGCTCCTGAGGCGCCGAATTTCTTGGCATAATCAAGAAATTGCGCGAGGCTTTTCGTGCCGTGCTGCGCGCCTTCAATACTCGGATGGAAACAGTTTTCGGCCATAAGATTTACAGGAATTAACCGCGTTGATGTATTTACCGGACGGCCAGACGAATAGCCATCTTGACTTTCGAATGCAATACCATTCTTTGCGGGATTCGCTGGTTCGCCTGGAGGACCAGCCGGGCAGGCCCTAATCCTTTGCCGGCTCGAGCCGGGCCTGATTCTCTGATGCCCGGAGGCTCTGCCGTAAAAGCTGGTGATTCCGGCAGAGGACCGCGAGCCAGTGGTTCATTTGCTCGGCATTGGTGGTGTCGGTCCAATGGTCAAAGAGCGGAGCGGCGTCGCTCAGCGCCAGCTTTTCTCCGGTGGGATGAATTTCAAGCGTGAACGAGATGTGCTGGTTTCCCATCAACTCGCACACGCGGGCCACGATTTTTGCCAGGCCAGCCGGCCCAAACATTGGCGCCAATGCGCGGCGTCCACGGTGCTCGAACTGAAGCGGAATTTCTGCGAAAAAACTCAAGTGATCGGAAACGCCAAATGGACTGAAGGTCGAAAGCGGGTGGCCGTCGTGCAAGTGAAAATGAACCGGTTTCTTCAACACCGAGAGGGCCTCGACCAAACCGAAGACAGCCGCGGATCCGGAAGCGACCGCAGCTTCGACATCCGAGATTACTTTTGGCAGCCGTGGGCCCTGCGTTTTCAACGCGCAAACGTCCTCGCCATGATGAGTCAGTGCATAAGCCGACCGCGCCGCGCGGATGCCGACATGGCCGATGTCGATGCAAGGGCCAATTCGGTCCAAGTCCGGGATCGTCGAGAAGAAACGGGCGAAATCGGCTGGCTCCAGCCCAACGGCATATTCGATAAACAGCATCGGGCACCGA
This sequence comes from Limisphaerales bacterium, assembly GCA_025356925.1. GTDB lineage: Bacteria > Verrucomicrobiota > Verrucomicrobiia > Limisphaerales > UBA8199 > JANXQE01. The sequence goes on from JANXQE010000376.1 coordinate 2,826, forward strand.
TCAATTTTCCGGAGCTGTTCGTTCAGGGTCCGCGCCGCACCGAGGTAATCCCCCTCGCGCCTCGCCATTAGCTCCTGGTCATGCAGCACCAGTCCAGAAACTCGTCCGGCGAAGCGTGAGGCAAAATCCAAAATACGGTGGCGAGCAGATCCATCGGCCAGGTTGAAATCCCGAGGTAAGTGAACGGTCACGGGCGCGTTGGCCCACGGCCGGAACTCCATGAGCCAGTCCAAATGTTCCGACGTGCGGGCGTGCATCTCCGCGCCCATGCCAGCCTCGCGGAAGCGCCGGCTCGCCAGCTTCAGCAGGCTGTCGTCCCCAGCGATCCGCTGCTCGAACAGCCCGAGCGTCGTCACCCGCGCTGGATCCGCTCCGCTCATCGTCCCTTGCCGAGTGGCAATCCCTGCTGCGGGCGGGTCTGCACGAGGTAAACGAGGTCTTTCACCACGGCGCCTTCGATGTCCTGCGGTGCTCCCAAAGCGCCCTCAACGAACACGCCGATCGCAGACAAACCCCTCCCGAGCTTTTCGAGCGCTCCCGCCGCCCCGCTCAAGTCGACCTGGGAGTAGTCCACCGTTTCCCGCCGCACGCCGCCTCCGGGATTCGGGCGCGTGGCCTCGCTGAAATTGGCAAATGCCAAGACGTTAACAGCCGCCGAGTTTTTGTCACAGGTCAGTCGATAGGGAGTCCCAAAGGTGGCAGCCGACGCCAGGGTTTCTCCCAGGCCCAAGACGATTTCCGCGTAAACCTCCCGCACGGCATGGGTGATCGGGTTGACCGTATGCAACACGAATGAAAAATCCGGATCGAGGAGTTCCTGAACCAGCACCGCCATGTGGGCCTGGTCGTGTCGGATGCCCCCTGCCCGGCGGCTCTCGGCGGCGCGCAAGGTCCACAGCGAGGACCAAACCGTGCGGATCGCCGAAGCTGCCTCCCTGATCGACACATTGATTACCGATTCGTAAAGTCCCGCTCCCGCCAACTCCTCCAAATCCTCACAGTTCGCGCTCGAACGAACGACGAGGGTTGAGCTGGCCCCAAATGCCCGGCGAATCTCAGTGTTGATAACCTCTGGCACCGCAAGTTCTTGGACAAGTTCCTTCAGGCGGCGCGCAATGTCCGCGAATTTAGCTGGCTCCATCGGGCCGAGCCGCTCCACCAAATCCCGATATTCCCTGTTGGCCGAAACCATCTTGGTCATCGCCGTCTCCATGACTCCGAACGGGATCACCAGCGACCGCGGTGTGCTGAAATCTGCCCCTGCCAGCCGCGAGATTTCAGCCAGGCGCCGTGCCCCCGCCGCCTTGCCACCACCGGTCCTGGCCGTAACCTGTTCAAGTCGGAGCCACGGACTTTTCGGAGATAGCCGCACCAGGGGAATTCGCATCGAAGTCGTCCGGGGTTCCACTGCCGGCGGGCTTCGGTCTGCGTTGGTCTCCCAACTGACCCCGTCCGGAAGAGCATTAAGCGAGATCACCTGCCCCTCGAAGCCTTGCAGGCGCTCAAACTCGGCAGCTTCCTCGCACGCGATGAAAACCACGTGAGCTTGACGCGCGCGGACGCTGAGGTGCGACAGGTGAGGGATCTCGTGAGCCAACGCGATGGCTGCTACTCCAATCGGAATTTCCTCGTCGCCCGCCGCGCTCCTTAAAAGCACCACCGCCGCTCCGTCCGCGGGTGGTTTCCATTCCTCGAGCGAGGAGAGCGTGATCGCCCGGCCCACGGCCCGACCAGCGACGATGACCTCCCAAGGGGACAGTCCGAGCCGTTCACGAATCCGCCGCAGCAAACCGTCGGCCAACTTCGAAACCTGAAATACCACGTGGCTCCGGATGGCGGCTTCGGAAAAAACGCGGATGGCATGCTCGGCAACACCGAGCGCACGGCCCAGTTTCTCGACCCGGCCGGCGAAGAGCTGCACCGTCCGGTCGCCGAAATCTCCAGCCAGGCGGCGACAGCGCAAGACGCTGGCTCTCCATCGGAGGATCTCGTTGCGCCCCGCCCCAGCAGACAGGTTGCCCCACGTCCGGAGTTCGTGTTCCAGAGCGCAGCTCTCCGGATAATCGATCCTGCTCAACGCCAGGTTCTCCAAGGCCAAGGTCAGGGCCTCAGCGCCAGGCGTCATCGACGCCGGCAGTTCCGCGTTTTCACAATCGTTGATGATCTGGCTGAGCAACACGAACGCGAAATCCTCCAAAGAAATGTCAGCCAGGATCAGCTCCTGGGTTTCCGAACCGGGTTTTTGCTCGACCAAACCAACAAACGAGTGGCGCAACTCGGTCAGGCTCCGGAGCGAGGCCAACCGTTCTCCAAGCGTCCCGCCGGCCTTTTGTCGTAGAAACAGGCGAATCAGATCCGCGTGCCCGGATTCCACGAAACGTACGAGGGCGACGAGGTGGTCCTCCAGCAATCGGGCATTGAAAAATTCCTTGAGCTCTTCGTGAAAAACTCTGAATTGTTCGACAAATTCCCGTGGGTAACCGGCGCCTGGCGCGGCAATCCGTTCCAGCAGCGCGGATGAGGTCGCCAAATCCTCCGGGCCGGCGCAGCGGTGCAATTTATTCTGGAGCCTGGTTTTGATTTCGCGCTTTAGGTCCGGCCCAATGTCATTTCGATGAGCGATGTCGCGAATCCGCGTCAGAGGCTCCGGGCGTTGAAAGGTGGCAGCCGAAGACGGCAGCCAGGGGTAGATCTTGCGCAGAATGAACTCGTTTTGCGGCGTCCTCAAGCTGGCGAGCCGTTGATGGATCTGCGCGGCGATCCGCGCATGGTGGGCCGGCCGGAAATGGCGTCCGTCCTCGGCGCAAACAACTTCGCCGGTGCCGAGAAACCGCAGGTAGATGGCGATATCGACCAACTGCTCCGAGCTGATGGCGGGTTCGCCTTTGGCCAGCAGCCCGCTGACAAACTCGAGCTTTTCGCGCCAGCTTCGGCGTTGCCGATCCCCGGCGGCTAACTCCGACGCCAGGTCGGGGAGGGGCGCGCCATGGGCCGCCTGTGGATCCGCAATGCCAGGCTCGTTCCTGTGGTTCTGTGCTCGCCTGAGGACGATCGGCTCCCACAACTCCAACAATCGGTCGCGCGAGGCGTTCAGCAACGAAGGCGGCTGCGGCCACTGCTCCAGGATCACCGAGCCGGAAAAATTCCGGTGCTTGAGCCGGGCCACCAGTCCGCGGATCCCGGAGTCGTCCCGCCAGGCCGGACCCGTGAACAACGGCAAGTGGGAGTCCGAATCGCCCCAATTCTCATGCACATGGAGGTGGATAATCGGCACCTCCGGTTCGAGCCGGTCGCAGAATCCCAAATAATCGTTGTGAGTGGCGGAGGAAAGATTGGCGTGACCCAGGTCGAGACACATTCCCACATGGCTGGTTTCGACGGAACCGATGGCCCGCACCCGGGCAAACAACTCGTTAAACTGTTCCGGAGAGTGATGAGGAGTGTTCTCGATGCTGAGCTGCAACCCGGCTTGCGCAGTGCGCCAGACCAAGGGCCGGATCGCTTCCGCAAAAGCCGGTAATCCTTGTTCATGAAACAAATGAAGATTGAGCAGCACCGCCCCTAAGTCTCGCGCCAACTCGACCTCCTTCCAGAGCAACTTGTTCCCCTCCTCGGTGAGCGGATTTGCCTGCCATCGGGCGTGGACCGACAGCCGCATCTGATGGGTTCGAGCGGTGTCGCGGATGGCCTGCCGCGTGCCAGCGTCGAGGTCACTTTCATCCCATCCAACCCCCGGCTTTTTGTCCGGGAACCACTCGAAGGCATCGAAGCTCTGTGCGACCGCATAATCAAAGGGCTCGACGATCGAGCTGGCCCAGCAGGAGGTCTGATTGCCGATGAAGACCATCACGCGGCTTTGATGTGGTGGTAGATGTTCAGATAATCCTGACCTGGATGGTTCCAAGAATAGTCGTACCGCATGCCGTTCAGCATCAACTCACGAAAGTATTCGGGGTGGTGGGTCCACAGCCCAATTGCCCGCTCGAGGGCCGACTCGAAGCCTTGCCAGTTATAGTCGTTGAACACGAAACCGTTTCGCTCGTGGTACGGCTGGTGAGCATAGTTGGCATCAAAAACGGTGTCCGCCAACCCACCCGTGTTCCGCACGACCGGCACCGTTCCATATTTTAACGCGATAATCTGCGTCAGCCCGCAAGGCTCATACCCGCTGGGCACCAGGATCAGGTCCGAGCCGGCATAGATAAGATGCGCCAACTCCTCGCTATAACCGATCTCGAGATGGCAGTCGGGGTGATCGTTGAACCGTGATTTCAGATTCCAAAACGCCGTGTTGATGTCACCCTGCAGGCTCGATCCCAACAGCACAAATTGGCACCCCTTTTCCAGGCAATACGGGACCGCGCGCAGGATAAGATCGACGCCCTTCTGAGGATCCAGTCGTCCAACAAACGAAATCAGCGGTTTCATGCCCTGGCGCAACCAAAGTCGATTCCTGAGAGCCTCCTTGTTCGCATATTTATTTTGGACCGAGCCGAGGTTATAACGCTTCGCGATCTGCGGATCGACTTCCGGATTCCAAACCGAGTAATCAACCCCGTTGAGAACACCGCCGACCTTGCACTGGTGCACCTCGAGCACACGCTGCAACCCCATCCCCAAATTGGTGTGGCGGATTTCCTGCCCGTACCGCGGCGAGACCGTGGTCACGAAATTTGAATAAACGATGCCCCCTTTCAGCAGGTTGATGGCGCCGGGACGTTGATCATCCAGCAGACGCTCGCGGGTCATGAGAACCGCCGGGTTCAGCCCGACTTCGCGCAGCAGATGTTCGCCGCCGATGCCCTGGTGCCCCACATTGTGGAGCGTAAAGCAAACCCGAGGATGCCGCATACCGAGATGCTGGTACAGCTCGTACAGCAGCACGGGCACGAGCCCCGTCTGCCAATCGTGGCAGTGGATAATGTCGGGGTGCTTCTGCGTCTTCAGCATGAACTCCAGCGCGGCCCGGCAGAAAAAAGAGAATCGCTCACCATCATCAAGGTGCCCGTAAAAGACGCCCCGGCTAAAAAAATTTCGGTCCATGTGCGGCTCGATGAAAAAGCATTTCAGCCCATCCATCCACCCGAGGTACACGTCGCAATGTACCCAGCGATTGTAGTACGGAACCCACAGGTCGCTGTAGCACTTGGTCAAGTCGGAGATTCGATCATAGCGCATGCAGTCATACTTGGGTAGAATGACCTCGACTTCATTACCCCGGATGGCCAACTCCTTCGACAAACCATGCACCACGTCCGCCAGGCCGCCGACTTTGGCCGCGGGCGCGCACTCCGGTGTGATCATGACAATATACATCGAAATTAAATCACTGAAAGCTGGTTTTACGCGTCCGAATCCTACGGAATTGTGGCTGACGGGAACAGTCCCAAATCGGAGCACCGCCATTGAGACGCAAGGATGGTTGCTTGCCCTTCGACTGGAGCGGTGCCTTCCCTGTAAGGCTCGGCCTGTCGAGCTTTGTGAGGCAATACCCCTTTTCAAACGAGAAGAGATTAATCAAATCTGATCCCGCGGCTGAGCGATACCAAAACCGATAAAACTCAAATGCTCTTAGAGAATTCGCCTGAGCAGGGGAATTCGCCGAAAAATCTGGTTGCTAGCCAGGTAGGTCGCGGCCGTACCCAAAATTGCCGCAACCAG
>JANXQE010000382.1 GCA_025356925.1 Limisphaerales bacterium
GAAAGCCCAGTCCATCGCTCGCTGAAGCATAATCCAGATTGTAGCAGCCGAGGTAAGGGCGTGTTGCCCCAAACGACTGGATCTCAAACGGAGCGCGAACGGTCCCCGTTCGCAGCGCGTTCGAGCCGGAAAATTGGGCCAAAATGCTGTACGTTGGTTCGCTTTCGTGCCGCTGCGACCGGGGACCGGTCGCGCTCCGGCACTTGGGCAACACGCCCGTAACGAGGCTCTATCTCATTCCCACTCCGAATGGCCAACCTTTCGCCCCTTAATCGGAGCCGTTACCTCCGCAGTCAATAAATATTTTTGGCCCAAAAGTCTCCACCGCGTCGCACTGTCAAGTAGATGCACATCCGCGATTTGAAAAATGAAAAATTCGCGTGAACGCAACAACAACAACAAACCACGAAAAGAAATCATCATGAACAGTCCAAACACAAACAAACCTCGTAGAAATCACGCGGCAGCGCTCCTGGGAGCAGCATTCCTGTGCATCCTCCTGCCCGCCCTCAGCATCGGAACGGCGAGCGCAGCGCCCAAGTCCCCGCCGGCGCCCACTGCCACCTTGTTGACGACGTTCAACGCGATAGGCTTTGGCAGTACCGTCGGCCCGGACGGTATGTTGTACGTTACCGATCCCACCCACGGTCAGATCCTGCGCGTCGATCCGGCGACAGGCAGCACCACCGTATTCGCGTCCGGTTTGCCCAAGACGCCCCCTGGCTTTGGCGATGGCGGAACATTCGATGTGACGTTCATCGGCAACACCGCCTACGCGCTGGTCAGTGAGGTCAGCTCCGACTTAAATTACCTGGACCCGAGCCTGGATTTGCATGATATCGACGGCATCTACCGGATCGACGGCCCGGACCGCTTCACCATCGTCGCGGACATCGGGGCCTGGTCAATCGCGCACCCCCCGCCCCCCGGCTTTGATGTGGTCGTCTTCAGCGGCGTGCAGTTTAGCTTTCTGCCCTACGGCGACGGCTTCGTGGTCAACGACGGGCACCATAATCGGGTGCTGGATGTCACGCTCGACGGCCAGATCACGCAGTTGCTCCAGTTCGGCGACGTGGTGCCGACCGGGATGGCGCAGTGGGGCACGCGCTTCTACATGGCGCAGGCCGGCCCGCTCGTCCAGGGCCCTCCCCACGTAGAAATCGGCCAGGTTGTGGCGTTCGATATGAAGACGCTGAATCCGGTCGAGGTGGCGGGGGGCATCCCCCTGCCTATCGACGTGGAGTTCGGCCCGGGCCGCACGCTATATGCCCTGTCGCAGGGCACCCACCTTATCCTCGACTACGATGGCGCCCCGGCCGATCCTAACACAGGCGCGCTTTTGCGGGTCAACCCCGACGGTACGACGACCACCGTGGTTGGCCACCTGAATCAGCCGACGTCGCTCAAATTCATCGGCAACACGGCATACGTCGTCTGCTACACAGGGGAGATTTGGAAGATCGAGAATCTCCTTCCGTCCCGAGGCCCCGGGGGCTGACACCGAGCACAGGCTGCACGTGGACATGGTCTGAGCAAACCGTTGCTGTTATTGAGACCGGCATGATGGCGCTCGCAGCCACCATGCCGGTCCGTCAGAGCGGGGTCAGCCGTTTCGCCAGCGGACACCCTACGGGTTCAATAGGGGCGCGCGATAGATGTTTTGTGAAGCTTTTGTGAGACTTATCCTTATCATAAGGTAGAGATTAAGAGAACCAGAGACCCATGAAGCGTCCGGACACCAGAATCTGGGAGAAAACAACGAAACCAAGCCGAACATGCTTGGAATCTGCTAGCCCAGGTTGTCCTCTTGACGACGAATCAATGATCCGGAGACCTTCCGCGACTCCAAGCAATTTTGCACTTTGCAGCGCTTTCACCTTAATCGAACTCCTCGTGGTCATCGCCGTCATCGCCATATTAGCGGCGATGCTCTTGCCGGTGCTCGGCAACGCAAAGAGCAAGTCGCAAGACATCTCTTGCCGAAACAACCTTCGCCAGCTTCAGCTCTGCTGGAACCTTTATGTGGACGACAACAACCAAGCCCTGCCACCAATCTCGACCTGGCCGACAGCACCATCGATCGGATGGGAAAGCCGTGAGCCATCCTGGGCGGTCGGCGACGCCAAGAATGACGTAACCACAACAAACCTCCAGCGTGGTGTGTTGTTCCCTTACAACCGCTCGGTGGGAATTTACCGCTGCCCAGCGGATAAAACCCCTGTCGTTGGCAATCGCAGTCTGTTGCGAACTCGCACCTACCAGTTGGATGGTGTTCTCAACTCTTGGTATATGGGGGGCATCCCGCCTTGGTACCCGGATCCCTGGGAGCGGCGAAAATTCAGCGAGCTGGTAAACCCGGCGCCAACCGGCGTGCTAACTTTCATCGACTCCCACTCCACCGCCTCCGGCGGCGCC
>JANXQE010000266.1 GCA_025356925.1 Limisphaerales bacterium
GTCACGTGTTCGCGGTTTGGAGGCGGCATAGAGCAATGCCACCAGATGATCGGCGCGAACTGATGGCGTTAATGGATCGCATAGATATACTCCGAGCCATAAGGAAACAATTTGGAGCGCCTGATATGGTCAACCCTTCGCTTAACGAGAATTGGCGTGGAAATGTTCTCGTAGATCTTGTTTTCGCACATCCAATAAAGGAGTAGTTTATCAGTCTCCTCGCGCAAGCGAGCCAAGTCCCGATTACAGTTGGGTTGTGCGCGGCAACAGGGCAAAGGTTACACCCCAACCGAAGCGCAAGGGCTGTAGGCGGCCTGCTACGGCTGGCCCACGCGCCTTTCATTCGCGCAAACGCGGTCCTTCGCCTAGGAGTTGCGCTTTGAATCGTTCCTAAGCCTGATGGAGTAGGTTTGTGGGCCCATGCCTAAAGTTGAAGGATTGCTCGGGTTCGCGCAGCCTGCTAGGGTGGCGCTCGAATGACGAAAGCAACCAGAACGTCGGGCGGGGGGCCGTGTGAGCGACGCACGCTAGACTTCCTAAATTTTCCTAACACGAAACGGGGATTTATCTTCCGTTCTTTTCCTCTCTTGTAAAATGCCTAAACCGCTATACAGGTCGTGATTATCGAATGATCGCGTGTTTTAGGCGGTGTCGAGCGATCCGCTTAAATGAGTTCAAAGCTCACCGCCCCAACCATTTTTCATCGGCAACTTTAATGGAAAAACGCACTGATCGTTCGGCCACGATCGTGCCCTTGCAGGCGCCCCTTCGCTCCTATTCCGTCGCCATCTCTCGCCCTGGCAATGCTAGGTCTGAGAACGCACAATTCTGATTCATATACAAACTCCTTGTTTGCATCAAGTGCGCAGCCGTCAGGGTTCATTCGGCAGCCGCCCTAAGCGCGTCTACGCCTCCCCGGCCTCGCGGAAAATGATCTGTTTCACGGCGTAGGCAACGCGAAAGCCAGCAATTGTTTCCAAGTCTGCCGTCACTTCTCGAACCGATGTTAGGTATCCCCGATCTTTTCCTTCGAGCAACACCCCCAGCAATCCGATGACCTTTACCCCCTCACGAATGGCAACTTGCCGTCCCAGTGTTTCGTCTCTCAAGAGATAATCGGCACGGAACTCCTTGGCCAAGATGATGGCTTCCGCTTCCCCCAAATCCAGTTCGGCGCGAAGGCGCTGCACTTCGCCTTCTGCTCCGGCCTGCCGGACACGAAGAAACGCAGGAAGGGTGGAATGCGTTTGCAGGAGTTCGTTCCGGACTGCTGGGGATATAGATTTCGCCATAGAGGCGCATGAGAACCTCAACTCGGCCGATTTGGATGAGCGACGTGACCGCCGACGTGTCGCTGACGACAATCACTTGGATGATCGTTGGCGCAGTTCCCTGATATCGTCCAGGGCGTCCTGTTCAGTGTAGTTGATGCAAATGCCGCGTTTGCCAATCTCCTGCATAAAGGCGGCGTAAGTAATCCCAGCAATTCTCGCGGCCCGTCCAATTGTAATCTCGCGCCCCGCGTACAAATCCACTACCAACTCCAATCGCGCCTGCTCTTGAGTCAGATGGAGCGATTCGATGCCTGCGTCTGGCAGCTCAATCATCATGGTTGAACTATATTCGCCCCGGCTGCGAACGGCAAGATTCCTCAACCCTCGATTTCTGGGCCAGGTTGCGCGGTGCAATAAGAGGCGACGGACAGCGATCGGGGTATTCTGGGCCGAGTGACGTCAGCCGCAGGCATCACGCACCCCACCGGTCTTGGGTCTTTAAAGCCTTTTCGTAGCATTCCAACGCTTCCTTGAAGCGATCCAGCTGGTTGCATAAGCCGCCCTTGTACAGATAGGCAATGGTCATCGAGTCATCCGCGGCAATGGCTCGGTCATAACACTCGAACGCTTCGTCGTGTTTTTTCATCCGCTCGAGAGTCGCTCCCTTCCTCACCAGCGCTTCACTGTGATTTGGGTTGAGCACCAGCACCTCGTCGAAGCACCTGAGACCGGCTTCCAGGTCATTCTCTTTCAACCTCGCATGACCTTGCTGGAGGAGCTCGGAGATTCGAGCGTCTCCGGTGGTCGCAGTTTGGTCTGAATCTCGAGTCGTGCCGGGCTTGGACGCGGCGGCCTGATCGTGGTCGTCTCCTGATAACAGGACCGGGTCAGGGCCTTTCACCGCTGGCTTTGAGATGTGTTCCAGGTCCTGGATACGTTTATCAAGTTGTTCTATCGCTGCCAGCAAACGCAAGTTGGAGTTTTCGACCGGACCTAACGGAACCAAGGGCTGGCCGTCGCCACCCAGCGCGGCAACGGTTGAACCACGAGCGAGCGAGCGCGCCATCGGAAAGACCGACGAAAGGTCGGCCCAGACGTTGCTCATGCGCCATTGAAAGTAGCCGGTCACCACCATGGCCAAAAGAGCTATGGCAGCAAACGTGCAGGCCACGATAAGCAGGGCGCGGTTCGAGCTTTTCATTGCTTCCAACTCCCGCGTGCTCCGGGCAGAAAAGTCTTCCTGCTGCGCAGAAAAAGCGTTCTCAATTTTCCCAAAGCCATTTGACAGCGCTTCCGCGTTATGAGCGGTCGCCTCTTTGGCTTCCCTCTCGTTCTGCTCGATGGCAAGTTGGTTGGCTCGTAGTTGTCCCTGGAGCTGCAACATGGCCTCGAGCAATTCCTGGGAATTCGTCTGCTCAAGTCGATCGATTGACGTCGGCGGTGGAGTGGCGCTTTCCTCAGCGCAGCTCGCGAACGAAGCTGAAAGGAGCGCCAGGTTGAACGTGCACAGACTCTGCACCACCAAGGTCAAGCCGCCTTTGATGAAGCCCCTGCCAAATCTGTCGTTGGTTCGGTTTCCCCGATGCCCGGAGAGACAAAAATACCGAAGGAAACCGCTCAAGCGCCGCCGAATGATTGGCCGCTTTGTCATCTGTCCTGTATCCGAACTCAGAAGAAATGCTGTGTCAAGCCGGGATTTCCGGCGGGGAGGCTCAGCATTCGATCGCGGCCGATGGCCGACGATTGACCCAGCCAGCGACATTCGAGGGCCGATGTGAGGGTTCGAACCTACGCCGACACCTGCAGGCTCTTCTTGATCGCTCACGAATGCACAATCACGGTGAACGAATAACGTAGAACCGCTGAGGCATGCCTGGCGCCTGGGGGTCGGTGAACTGGAACTGGCCGGGCGGACCTTCCGTCACACCGCTGAGCACGGTCCATTTGATCGAGGGCAGCAATACGTTGGTCGTGCTCAACGCGCTGAAGACTGCTCCCGGGCGATTTGTGAAGACGAACTGAAATGAGCCATTGGTCAAACTTCTGGCGCCGGTCAGGGTGATCGCTGTCGGAACCTGAACACTGCTAATGTTGAGCAAGCTTGCGGTACTGGGAATACCGTTGACGAATACCGTCGCCAGCGCATACCCGGGAGCCAAACCGCTCACCGGGGCAGAGGCGAAGGAGCTCGCGGACCAGGTGGTGCCGCTCGCGCAAGGCAGCCACAAGGTCTGGCCGCTTTCCACACTGCGCACTTGCACCAGCGGATAATCCCCGGGCGAATCCTGCCCATGGCCGCCCGAACCTTCGGAGATTCCGCGAAACCGGGAGCCGCTGATTACGAGACTGCTGCCTAAGCTGAGGGGCGAGGTAAGCGTGGCAATCTGTGGCTGCCACGACGAGCTGAAACCCAGGCCAACATCGTACAATTCCGCGCCGGGTAAAGAGACGCCGTTGTTTTGCCCTGCGGTGAGGAGCACTTTGCCATTGGGCAGCAGCGTGGCTGTGTGCTCGTAACGGGCAGTGGTCAAAGTGCCGGTTACCGTCCAAGCTCCGGTGGCCGGATCGTACAACTCCGCGCTGTTCGTCGCGCCCCTGCTGCCGAAGCCGCCCGTGACCAGCACCTTCCCATTGGGCAACAGCGTCGCCGTGTGCAGATAGCGGGCGGTGTTAAGCCCGCCGGTCGTCTTCCAGGTCGCCGTGACCGGATCGTACAGTTCGGCGCTGGGGAGGCTGCCGTTGGTGTTAACGCCGCCCGCGGCCAGCACCTTGCCGTTCGGGAGCAAGGTCAAGGTGTGATACTCGCGTCGGGTATTCATCACGCCCGTCGCGGTCCACGCCCCGGTGGCTGGATCATACAATTCCGCGCTGGAAAGAAAGTAGTTGGTGGGATTGTTGCCGCTATCGTTGTACCCCCCGGCGGCTAACACCTGGCCTCCGGACAGCAACGTTGCCCTGTGACCATAGCGTGGGATGGCGAGCCCGCCGGTGGGAGTGTTTGTCCCGGTGGCCGGGTCGTATAGTTCGGCGTTCGTCAGAACCGTGCTCCCGCTCCAGCCTCCCGCGAGCAACACCTTGCCGTTGGGCAGCAAGACCGCCGTGTGGTCCTGGCGCCCGACGGTGAGCGCGCCAGTGGCGGTGTTTTTCCCGCTGGCCGGATCGTACAGCTCCGCGCTGTTGGTCACCCCACCACTGCCGGCACCGCCCGCGAGCAGCACTCTCCCGCTGGCCAGCAACGTCGCCGTATGATTACCGCGAGGAATCATGAGCGGGTTGATGGCGGTCCATGTCTCCGTGACGAAGTCGAACAGCTCCTCGGTGCCGACAAGTTGGCCGCCGCTGCCCACGCCTCCAGCGGCCAGTACCTTGCCATCAGGCAGCAAGGTGGTTGTGTGTGCGTAGCGGGCTGTGATCAGTAGTCCAGTCGTGGTGTTCGTTCCGACGGCTGAATCGTAGAGTTCGACGCTGGTGAGGAGTCCGTTGTTGCCCTCCCCGGCTGCGACGAGCAACTTTCCGCTGGCCAGCAGTGTCGCGGTATGAGCCTTGCGTGCAGTGGTGAGTGAGCCGGCCGAAGTCCATAAGCGGGTGACGGGATCATACAACTCAGCGCTGGCAAGAGAGCCGCTATTACCAAAGCCACCGGCGACGAGCACCTTGCCGTCGGGCAGCAAAGTCGCCGTATGCGATTCGCGTGCGGTGGTGAGCGGCCCGTTCGTGGCCCACAGCCCGGTGGCGGGATCATAGAGCTCCGTGCTTGTCAGTCGGCTGCTGGCGCCATGGCCGCCTACAACGATTACCTTCCCATTGGGCAGCAAGGTCGCTGTGTGCGAATGCCGCGCGTTGCTCAGCGACCCGGTCATCGCCCAAGTTCCCGTGACCGGGTCGTAGAGCTCCGCACTCTGGAGAGCGGTGCTGGTGGCAAAGTCCTGGCCGGCTGCAACGAGCACTTTCCCATTAGGCAGCAGGGTTGCGGTGTGACCGTGGCGACCCTGGCCGAGGGCGCCAGTCGGTGTCCACCGTCCGCTAGCCAGATCGTAGAGCTCGGTGCTGGAAAGCGAGGTGCCCGAGCCAAGACTCCCAACGCTAGCAACGCCCCCTGCGATCAGCACTTTCCCGTTCGGCAGCAACGTCGCGGTATGGACATAGCGTGCATCGGTGAGCGAACCCGTGGCCGACCACTGCCCTGTGACCGGGTCGTACATCTCCACGCTGGCGGTATTATTGAAATTGGCGTCCTCGCCGCCGGCTATCATCGCTTTCCCGTTGGGCAGCAGGATCGCCGTATGATATCTCCGCGCGGCGCTCAGCGCGTTGGTGGTCGTCCATGTCCCCGTGGCCGGGTCGTAGAGCTCCGCGCTGGT
>JANXQE010000470.1 GCA_025356925.1 Limisphaerales bacterium
CGGCCTTATCGCACTATGTCGAACGGGTGGAACTCGATCCGGCCCGGCTGCAACAATTGGAGGAACGGCTCAACCTGCTGCAATCGCTCAAACGCAAGTACGGTCCGTCGCTGGTCGAAGTGGTGGCTTTTGGCGAGGAGGCGAGCCGCAAGTTGGCCACACTCGAGCAACGCGACGAGCGATTGGCTCGGATCAACGCCGAGTCGGAGCGGCTTTACCTCGACCTGCTGGAGGCCGGCAAGGTTTTGTCCGCCAAACGACGCAAGCTCCTGCCGCAACTCAGCAAGGCCGTCAGTCAGCAATTGGCTGATCTGGGGTTCAAACAAAGCCGATTCGACAGCACCCTCACCACCGTGGACGATGCTCGGTTCAAGCAACAGTCCGCGCACCCGGCCCTGCAGGGATTGGACACGCTTGAATTCCAATTCGCGCCCAACCCGGGTGAGCCGATTCGACCTTTGCGCGCGATCGCATCCTCCGGCGAGTTGGCTCGTGTGATGCTGGCCCTCAAGACGGTTTTGGCCGCAGAAGATCAAATTCCGGTGCTGGTGTTTGATGAGGTCGATGCCAACGTTGGCGGGGAGACGGCGCACGCGGTGGGCGATAAGATGCGGCAGATCGCGCGCCAACACCAGGTGCTGTGCATCACCCACCTGCCCCAGGTGGCCGCCCCGGCTTCCGCACACTTCCTGGCCAGTAAAGAGGTCCGAGCCGGCCGCACCGTCTCCCGGATCGCGCTCGTGGAAGGCGCGGAGCGCGTCACCGAGGTGGCTCGCATGCTGGGCGGTCAGAGCGATGTCGCGCGCAAGCACGCGGAAGCTCTTCTCAGACACGACTGAACGGGGATCGGAAACGGCGGCCGTTTTTCTCTCCCGCCCCGCGGATGGAATCTCTGACGGGGACAGTGGGATATCCGCGGAGGGTACGCCCGGGACGTGTCAGAGCGATTCGACCACCAGCGGGGCGGTAGACAATTCCCCGGGGGCGGGCCGGAGGAGCCGCGCCAGCCAGATGCAGGTGAGCACACACGCCAACGAAATAAAGCCCGCAACGGGGTAGTGGGTAATTTCCTGATTTGGACCCTGGCCGATTATGCGTCCGCTGCTCCAGGCCGCCAGGCCGCAGGAGAATTGTTGGACGGACGAATTGACGCTCATGAAGCCGCCGCGATAGCGCGATTCAACCGTCGCCGTCATCATCGCCATTGCTGGAACAAACCGGCCGGACATGCAGATCATGAGAAGCGTCGAAATCGCCAGCGCGACCAGCAAGGGCACCCGCGGGAGATTCGTGAGGGCGAGCACGGGGATCGACGTGGCAAGCGACATCAGGGTGAAGACGCGGAGTTTTCCGGCGCGATCAGCCCAGCGGCCCACCCAGTTCATGCTGAAGAGGGTGCATAATCCGCCGGTCAAATAGATGAACGGCAGTTGCTTCTCAGTCAATCCGACGTTGTACACCATGTAGGTGGCCAGCGTGGGAAAGATGGTGAAGCCGGCCCAGGTGAGCACCGCCATGAAAAGAAAGGCCAGTTGATGGTTTGGCTCCGTGAGGACGGCCAGCATCCGCGCAACCGGATGCTGGTCATCGGAATGGTCCAAATGACCGCGCAGGGCGGGCACGAACCGGAAAACCGCTATCAGAATCGGCACGCTGATCCCGGCAATGACGTAAAACGGCACGTGCCAGTTAAAATCGGAAGCGAGCACGAGCCCCAACGGCACCCCGAAGATCGAAGCGACGGAGAAGGCGGACATCACCAGGCCCATCGCCGCGCCGCGCCGGTGTTCCGGGATGACATCGCCGACGATGGCCAGAATCACGGCGCCCGTTACGCCGCCGAAAACGCCGGCAATGGCGCGAGCGGCAACCAGAAGCCGGTAGGTGGGGGCCAGCGCGCACAAGAGCGTGCCGGTGGCGAACCCCAGGAAGAGCCAAACGAGGGCGGTCTTGCGATCAAAGCGATCGAGGAAAAACCCTGCGGCGACACCGGAGATTCCCGCCGCGATGGCGTACGCTGCGACGATCGCGTTGAACTGGGCCGGGCTAATGTGCATGACGCGCATGTCTTGGGGCCCCAGCGGCAGGATGATCAAAAAATCGAGGTTTGTGGTAAACTGGATGGCTGCCAGTAGCAGCAACACCAATCGTTCGTTCTGTAGTTTCAATGCTCAAAATTCCAGGTTCCGTGCTTGACCGTAACGCCTCGGGTTGAGGGCGTTTCGTGCGGTTGCAGTTTTGGGCGCAAGGCCCAAGGCCGAAAACCTAGCACGGAATCGCCGAGGCGCGAGTGGAAAACTGAGCTTTGGCGTGAGCGTGAGACTACTCCCAAATCGAAGTGTGATTTCGCCTTTTCTCGTGAATAGATGGAGCCGTGGCCAAGCTTGTTCTGGGTTCAGTGGAATTCTCGCGCACTGACCTGGAACAATAGTTAAGCAAGTATGCCTCTGACGATCTGGCCGTGCACGTCGGTGAGGCGAAAGTCGCGTCCTTGAAGGCGGAAGGTGAGTTTCTCATGGTTAAAGCCCAGCAGGTGCAGGATCGTGGCCTGCAAATCGTGGACATGGACCGGGTCTTTCGTGATGGCAAAGCCCAGTTCACCCGTCTCGCCGTAGCTGATCCCGGGCTGTATTCCGCCGCCGGCCAAAAAGACCGTGAAGCAATCGGGATAATGGTCGCGTCCGAGCATGTTGCTTCCGGCTGTGCGGCCCTCGCGGAAAGGGGTCCGGCCGAACTCCCCGCCCCAGACAACGAGAGTTTCATCCAGTAAACCTCGCTGGCGGAGGTCGCGGATAAGCGCGGCGACCGGGCGATCCATCCGCGCACACTTGCTGGTGAGGCCGCCGCGGATATCTTCACGCTCATTGGTGCCGTGAAAATCCCAGCCCCAATCGAAGAGCTGCACAAAACGAACGCCCTTTTCGAGCAGGCGCCGCGCGAGCACGCAATTATTGGCAAAACTCGCTTCGGTTGGGGTGGCTCCGTATTCCTCGAGGATTTCCTTCGGCTCGCGAGAAATGTCCATGACGTCCGGGACGGAAACCTGCATGCGGTAAGCCAGTTCATATTGGGCGATGCGGGTAGTGGTCTCCGGATGGCCCAGATCGGCCGCTTGCGCTTCGTTGAGGTCGCGGAGCACGTCGAGAGTTTGGCGGCGCATGGCGCGGTCCATTCCCGCCGGATCGGAGGCATCCAGGACCGGGTTTCCTTTGGACCGGCACTGAACCCCTTGGAATACCGAAGGCAGGAAGCCGCTTCCCCAAGCGCTGGGGCCTGCGCTCGGTTGGGTGCCACTCGAGATCATCACGACGAATCCGGGCAAGTTCTGGTTTTCGGTGCCCAGCCCATAGGTCACCCATGAACCCATCGAGGGACGCCCTTGCCTTGCGGAGCCGGTAAAGAGCAGCAACTCGGCCGGCGTGTGGTTGAATTGATCCGTGTTCATGGAACGGATCACACACAACTCGTCCGCCACCTCGGCCAGATGCGGAATGGCATCGGACATCCAGATGCCGCTCTGGCCATGGCGTGAGAACTGGCGGGGCGTGCCCATGAGCTTGGGCACTCCGGTCGTGAAGGCGAACCGTTTTCCCTTCAGAAACTCATCCGGACAGGGTTTGTCGTTCCATTCCACCAGGTCGGGCTTGTAATCGAACAAATCCAGGTTAGGCGGCCCGCCGGACATGTGCAGGTAAATGACCCGTTTTACCTTCGGCGGATAATGCGGATTGCGCGGAGCCAGCGGATTGAGCGTTCGGGCGGCGGCGGTCGCCGACTCGGCCATGCTCGCGAGGGCGATCGATCCCAAGCAGAATTTCCCGGCGTTTCGCAGAAAACTGCGGCGGGTGAGTTCCTGTAAAAGCTCAAGCTTGGGATCCATTGTGGTTCCTATTCGTTGTCAATCCAATCATGGTCGCATCAAAGTTTCGTCGAGGTTCAACAGCACGTTTCCCACCGTGGTCCACGCCGCTAGCGCCGGAAGGTCGGCGCCTTCCGGCGCCGGCCCGAGCGGATCCGTGGCCAGATGTTCGGCTTTTTCAGGTTGGCCCTCGTATTCCGAGCGCGCGGCTTTGTAGAACTCGAGCAACCTGGTGAGCTCACGCTCGCGCGGCGCGTGGGCTAGGCACAACCGAAACCCAAAAATTGCTTTATCGGCGGAGGATCCGCTTGCCTGCTCCATGCGACGACCGAGTGCCTGGGCCGCCTCGATGTAAACCGGATCGTTCAACGTGACCAGCGCCTGGAGGGGAGTGTTGCTCCGCGGACGGCGCAGAGCGCAGACTTCCCGGTTTGGAGCATCAAACGTCGACAGGGAAGGGTAGGGATTCGTGCGCCGCCACTCCACGTACACCGCCCGCCGGTAACGGTCTTCTCCTTCGCTGGTCTTCCAATCCAATGACCCTCCAAAGGCCGCAGTCAGCCCTGACGAGGGTTGCGGGGGCCGCACAGGCGGCCCGAACATTTTCCCGCTGAGCAAACCGCTGACGAACAGGGCCTGGTCCCGCACCTCTTCCGCCGTCATCCGGAACCGCGGGCCGCGCGCCAACAGCAGGTTGTCCGGGTCCCGCTCCAACAGTTCGGGAGTGACCCGTGACGATTGGCAGTAAGTGGCCGAAGTGACCATGAGCTTCAATAAGGCTTTCACATTCCATCCGCTGCTCACAAACTCGCTGGCCAGCCAGTCCAGCAGCTCCGGGTGGGTCGGCAAGTCCCCCTGCGACCCGAAATCCTCACTGGTCCGCACGATGCCGATGCCGAAGATCTGCTCCCAAAACCGATTGGCCGTAACCCGGCCGGTCAGCGGGTTATTTTCATCCACCAGCCAATACGCGAGGGCTAGCCGGTTTGGCGGCGTTCCTCCAGGCAACGGATGAAAAATCGCGGGAACGGCCTCGGTGACTTCTTCGCCCAACGCGAGGAAATTGCCTCGCAACTGAACATGGGTCTTGCGCCGTTTTTCGCCTTCCAGATCCCGCATCACCGGCACCGTGTTCGGCTTGATGGCGTCGATCTCGCTCTGCAATTGGGCATAGCGATCCTGCTGGGGCCTAAGCTCCGGGGCAACGTGACTGCGATACCAGGTGCTCAGGATTGCTTGCTGGTCGTCGGTGAGCACAGGGGACGGTTGCTGGATCAATTCAAGAATCGCCGGCGGCGGGTTGGCATACTGAGCTGTCTCCTCTGCTGACGTCAGGGGTCGGGACACGCGCTCGAGGGCGTACTGCCAAAGAAGTGCCAGCGGAAATTCCGCCTCCCAGTCCCGCAGTTGCGCGAGCGACTCCGGGGTCAACAACCCGAAGTTTTGCTCGAGTTGCCACGATTCCGCCTGGGCGCGCGCGAGTTGCTCCTTTTGCGCGGGCGTATAAAGCTTTTTGATCGGCATTTCATCCGAACGATCCGCGTCCTGGGTGTTATTCAAGATCGCGAAGAGCCGGAAGTATTCCTGCTGCGAGAAGGGATCATACTTGTGATGATGACACTGGGCGCACGCCATGGATGTGCCCATCCAGACTGCCATGGTCGTGTTCACGCGGTCGACCACGGCCGCGTTGCGAAACTCTTCGTCATCGGTTCCGCCCTCGTTGTTAGTCATGGTGTTTCGGTGGAACGCCGTCGCCACGCGATCCTCGTCCGTGGGGTCCGGGAACAAATCGCCGGCAAGCTGTTCGATCGTAAACCGGTTGAAGGGCTTATTGGCGTTGAGCGATCGGATGACATAATCCCGAAAAGCCCAAATATTGCGAGGGGGATCATCCGCATATCCGGCTGAGTCGGCATAACGCGCCAGGTCGAGCCACATGCGCGCCCAGTGTTCACCGAAGGTTTCCTGCTGGAGCAGATGGTCGACGAGTCGCTCGTACGCGGCGGGGTTGGGGTCTTTCACAAAAGCGTCCACTTCGGCGGGTGTCGGTGGCAGTCCGGTCAGGTCCAGAGAGACCCGGCGGATCAGGGTATAACGGTCAGCCGGCGCGGACGGCTGCAACCTTTCGCGTTCGAGCCGCGACAGGATGAACCGATCGATCTCGTTGTGCGGCCAGTTTTCGTCTCGCAGTTTTGGCAACGCCGGTCGCACCGGCCTCACGTAAGCCCAATGCGGGGCGTAGACGGCACCTTTCCCGATCCACAGGCGCAGGGCGGCGATTTGCGCCGCGGCGAGCTTTTTGCCGGTGGATTTCGGGGGCATTCGTTTCTCGGGATCGCTCGTAGTGATGCGCGATACCAGCTCACTCTTTTCCGGCGCGCCGGGCGCAATCGCGATGCGTCCGGATTTTGCGGGTTTCAGCGCTTCCGTCCGCAGGTCAAACCGCAGGCTGGACTTTCGAGCGCCGTCATCGGGGCTATGACATTTGTAGCAGTTCTCACTCAGGATGGGCCTGATAACGCGATTGAAATCGATGTCTGGGGGCGGGGCGGAGCCCGGTTCGCCGGCTTCGGACGAGTTTCCGGTCGTGAGGAGGGCCGCCACACCCAAGAATCGCACCGCCTGGCGGACCGTCACTGCGAAAGCCCGGGGAGTCCAGCGGGGATAACCAATTGCGCAATTCATGTCACAGCAGGCGACTAATAATCTCCGCTTCCTGGACTAATAGGTCAAGCACCGCTTTGCGGCGCTGCCAGGAGGGTCAGGGGCGCTCGAGCCCCGGTTTAGGAACGGAGAGGCTAGGGCGCCCCTGAAATCCGAAGGCCGAACTCCGAAGGCCGAAAACCACAGAAGGATTGGGGTTGACCTGGTGTCTCTACTCTGGTCGGGCGGTCGTTACTTGGCCAAACCGGGGTTTCTGCGAGCCGGATTTGTGTTATCCTGGACGAGGGCCATGCTATGGTTGCCGCGAGCGGCGATGGCTACTACATTGGCCAAGCTGGCCGTAACAGTGGCTTGGCCGGCCGTGTTGAATCCCCAGGTGACCACCCGGCCATCTTTTTTGAGCGCCAGCGTGTGATAATCGCCGGTGGCAATGGCGACCACGTTGTTCAGACCCGTTGGCACGCTGGTTTGGGCAAGTCCGTAAGTGCCCCACGAGACGACCGTCCCGTTGCGGAGCAGGGCCACGCTGTGAAAGCCACCGGCAGCAATGGCGACGACCTGGCCCAGACCAACCGGGACCGTCGTTTGTCCCTGCCGATTGTCTCCCCAGGCGACGACCTTGCCCTCGGCTGTGAGCGCCAGGCTGTGGTACATTCCCCCTGCGATTGCCACCACGTTGCCCAGGCCGAGAGGGACGTCGCATTGGCCATTCAAATTAAGTCCCCAGGCGCAGACCTTTCCTTCACTGGTTAGCGCGAGGCTGTGGACCGCGCCCGCGGCGATCGCGACCACCGGGCCCAAACCGGGCGGAACGGCACATTGGCCATAATCCCCCGGTTGGCCCGAACCCGGTCCCCAGCCGACCACAGTCCCCTCGCGCGTCAGCGCCAGAGTGTGAATGTTTCCCGCGGCAACTTCGACCGCTGGACAGCGTTTGAGAAGCTCCGGAACGCTGGTCTGCCCAAAACGATTGTCACCCCAAGCCAGGACACTTCCGTCCCCATTCAGCGCGACGCTGTGGAAATCTCCGGACGAGATCTGCAGGACGCCAGGACCCCGCGCGGCGGCCGGGTCGATCGTGACGGTCACGTCGTAGTCTATATCGCCCCACGACACGATGCGATTGACTGGGCGGTTGTCGGAAATCGAACCGCACAAAGCTGCCTGCGCCGTCACCAAGCCCAGAGCCAGCCGGAAAAGCAGTCCGTTCGAACCTGACAAAAGCTGCGAGACGTTCTTCATAATTAGACCGGTCGAGTACCAACTCATCCAGTCTCTCCTGGTTGGCTCCCGCCAACAATGGGGTATCCTACTAAAAGACCTCCCGGGGATTCTCCGGGAGTCTTCCCCGGGGGAACCCCGGGTCAGAAGGGGGCGCGGCATTCATTCCCTCTGCCTCGTGAGAGTTGCCAGGGTCTGTCGGAACGGGAACGCAGGTAAAAGCCCTATAAAAGCGGCGTCGCCTGCCTTATCATCAGCGGAATGACAACCTTGATGATCGCAACCGGGAACGCGCACAAAGTGGGCGAGATCCGTGCCATTCTGGGGTCCGGGTTTGCGTGTTCGTCCCTGAAAGAGTCACCCAACGCTCCTGAGGTGGTGGAAGATGCTGGCACATTTGCCGGCAACGCCACCAAAAAGGCGGTCGAGATGGCAAAGTGGAGCTCCGGGAGTCAACCCGCGCTGCGAAAGGTGAGTGAACGGGAGGATACCATATTTATTCTCGCGGACGATTCCGGCCTGGAGGTGGACGCTTTGGGCGGCGCGCCGGGGGTACACTCGGCACGGTTTGCAGCACTGGACACCGGCCAAACAGCGAATTCATCAACGGCCAGTAACAATGCCAAGCTGTTGAGGCTCATGAAAGATGTCCCGAGGGAAAAGCGCACAGCCAGGTTCAGGTGCGTCCTGGCCCTTACGCCCGTCCTACGAACCAGGGCCACCGATCCGTCGTCGGTGTGTTTTGCGGATGAATTCGAAATCCAGACCAGAATTTTTGAGGGTGTTTGCGAAGGAACGATCGGCTTTGAACCGCGCGGGCAGGGCGGATTTGGGTACGACCCGTTGTTCTTCCCGCAAGGGCACAATCAGACCTTTGCGGAACTCAGCGAAACGGTGAAAAATGAGCTGAGTCATCGCGCCAGTGCTCTCGCCAAACTACGGGCAGCTCTGGGCGGGTAACCTATGATGAACCCTAATTGACCTTGATGCGGGGCAGCCAGATCCAGCATTGTTTGCGCCCCGGGGGCAGGGCTCTCTCCGCAAGCATCGGAGGGCGGTCCGAAGACTGGGCTCCCAGGTTGCGGTTCGGCTCGGCTGTGTTAGGCTGGCACCGTCTCCAACGTGGACGACTTCCGTGCAACGGGCGGAAGCCTCCAACGAGGAGAAAATGAAATGGACGGTATGAGAGCTAGAATGTGGCAATTGCTCGGGCTTGGTTGTGTCATGCTGGTGGCGGTGGAAGCGCCCGCGCAAACGAACGGCATTTTCGCGGACTTCGCCACGAGCATGGGGATTTTTACCTGTCAATTGGATTATACGAATTCGCCCAAAGCCGTCGCGAGTTTCGTGGGTCTGGCAACCGGGCAGCGAGCGTGGCTGGACCTCGTTACGGGAGCGGCGCGGACGAACGCGTTTTATGACGGCCTGACGTTTCATCGGGTCATCTCCGGCTTCATGATTCAAGGGGGGTCGCCGGACGGGCAGGGCGGAGACGGGCCGGGCTATGAGTTTGTGGACGAATCCAGTCCCGCGCTTAACTTTAATAACCCTTGGGTGTTGGCGCTGGCGAACTCAGGGCCGGATTCCAACGGGTCCCAGTTCTTTGTGACGGTGGAGCCTTATCCGTTCGGGAACAATAGCTATGTCATCTTCGGCCGGGTGGTTTCCGGCACCAATGTGGTGTCCGCCATCAACCAGGTTGCCACGGATGCAAATGACAAACCGCTCACCAACATGGTTCTTCAGCAGGTGTCGATTCGGCGCGTAGGCGCGGCCGCCCAGGCGTTCGACATCAATGCTCAGGGATTGGCGGCCGTGGCCAATCTCCCAATCAAAATCGGCCTGGGTGTCGGACAGGTCTCTTTAACCTTCAGTAATCGGATATATTCGGATAATCGCTGGTACTCCACGACCAACCTGAGCTCGTGGACCGCCAACGGCCTGGGGATCGAGGTTAAGGTCCCGACTTCCAACACGGTGCAAGTTTTGAGCGATTCGGCAGAAAAATTCTTCCGGTTTGCCCAAGTGCAGTATACCACCCCTATTTTGCCGCCAAAGAACGTTTTGAGCAGCAAGCTTTCGTTCTCACTCAATTCTGGCGGACTCTTCACGGTGACGTTCGACGCGACGGGCGGCGGAACGTTTACCGCCCCACTTGGACAAAGTGGCGTAGTTACCGACTACACCTGGAACCAGGACCCTTACCGCGGGCTGGTTATGATCGGGATGGCGGGAGGGTATCCGGTCCTCGACTTGCGGTGTAGCTTCTCCACGGGAACCAACGGCACGATGTCGGGCACTGCTTATCCTTACTATCCGATCGGGTTCGGATCGTACGCGGTCGCAGGACCGTTTAGTTTGATTGGGCCGTGAGAGGGGTCGAGTAGATTTTCAGTTTAAATGAGCGCCCGATCGTGCTAATCCTTAAATCCCTATAGCGCTGGGGTATGGCAAGAGGTAAAGTGCCCACGCACGAAGAGATTCAGCCAACCGAGAGTTCTGATGAAAAAGACCAAAATCACCCACGCCATTTTACGATTTTCGCTCGCAGTCCTGAGCATGTCGTGTGCTTGGGCGCAGCCTTCCAAGCCTACGCCTGGCGAGACAGGGCCCTACCACGTCTCCCAGACCTTCCATGTCGGAGGTGAAGGCGCCTGGGACTACCTGACCGTCGATCCTGAGGATCAGCTCCTATTTGTTCCGCGCTCGACGCATACGATGGTTCTCGATGCCAAAACAGGCAAGACTGTAGCAGACATCCCTGGGCAGAAGCGCAACCACGGTGTGGCCATCGTCCCCAGCGCACGCCGTGGGTTCATCACGGATGGCGAGGATGCCTCCGTCACCGTCTTTGAGTTGAAAACGTACGCGGTGCTTGGCAAGGTCAAGACCGCTGAGGATTCCGACGGGGTAATTTACGATTCGGCCAGCGGCAAGGTCTTGGTTGTGTGCGGAGACGCCGGAGTAATGATTCCCATCTCGCCGGATTTGGATCTCGCAACGGGTAAAGCGGACGCGGCTGTCGAGCTTGGGGGCAAGCCGGAGTTCCTTGCCGCAGACGGGCAGGGGAAAGCGTACATCAACCTCGTAGACAAAGATCAAGTCGCGGTTGTCGACACCTCAACGATGAAGTGTGTCAACAAATGGCCCACGAGTCCTGGCGGCTCACCGGTTGGCATGTCGATGGACGTGGCGCGACGACGCCTGTTCATCGGATGTCGAAAGCCGCAACGGTTGGTCGTCCTGAGTGCGGATGATGGCAAGGTCCTTGGCGATCTCCCAATTGGCGCTGGAGTCGACGCCACGAAATTTGATCGTGACGTGTTTGCCAGTTGTGGTGACGGCACTCTAACCGTTGCCCGCCAGACCGCCCCGGGGGCATTACAGGTCGTCCAAACCGTCCACACTCCGAGGGGCGCGCGAACCATGGGGAGCGATCCAACGACTCATATGCTGTATCTGCCCACAGCCGAATTTGAACCTGGAGAAGGTCAATCTCGACCACGTCCAAGACCTGGTTCGTTCATGATCGTCGTCGTAAGCCCCTCCCGGAATTAGCCGAGCTGTTTGGTCTTCGGTTGCGCATTGGCCGCGGAAGTTCATCGACCGCGATCCCAGAATGACACCGGTGATTACGGCTTCGACGCGGGAAATTGGACGAAACCCACTTGAGCCGCCAGCCCATCCGCCTATTAAGAGTTTGGATTTCTGTTAGAGGAACGCGGGATACAACCGCGAGCGTGGCGTCGCGCTGGTCGACGTGCTGGCTTACGCTGTCGCCATGGTCGGCCCAGAAGGAAGCAAATCGGCCAAAGCTATTTTGCCGTCCGGTCCGTCAAAAATATATTCCCCTTCCATCTTCGGCCATGGAAGCTCGCGGCGCAATCGGCTCCGCAGGTCTCGCAAGCGGGTGAATTTCTTTTCCTTGGCCCGCATCGCCTTCCGGGCTTCCAACCATTCGGCTGGAATTTCAAACCGCCGCTTTTCCACCGCTTTCGCGCCGCGGCCCAAACGGAGCGGCCGGTGAGGATTAAGGACCTGTGAATCGCACCCGAGGAGCCAACGGTCGGCGGTGCAATTATTGGGCGGTTCGTCGCCGAGACGGCCGCAGGACCAAACCCTGTCGTTTGCGCTACGAGGGAACTGCGAGGGTTTTTCGGAGCAGGCCATTGCTTGAGATCATTCGGTAGGTGTGATTGGCATCGACGGCTTTGCGCCAGAACTCGCCTCCGGCGCACTCGAGGATCAGGCCACCCGCGGCGATGTCCCAGATGCGGATACCGCGTTCGATATAGGCATCGAACCGGCCGGTGGCCACATAGGTTAACGCCAGCGCGGCCGCGCCCATAATGCGCACCTTGCGAACGCGATGCACCAGTTTGACGAAGTAGGGCAGGGTGGCTTCGAGGCTTTGCTTAGTCTTGGCAAATCCAATGGAGACGATGGCCTCGTTTAACCGGCGCCGCCGGCTGACCTTGATCACCTTGCCATTGAGCCGGGCGGCGCCGCCGAGCACTGCCGTCCACATTTCGTCGCAGAACGGATCGTAAACCACGCCGACGACCGTTTCGTACCCATCCTCATAGACTGAAGGACCAGGACCGGCGGCGCGGCGCTGCAGGGCGATCGAGACACAAGCATGCGGGATGGTGTAAGCAAAATTCACGGTGCCATCGATGGGATCCACCACCCACCGGTACTCGGCATTGGGATCGCCCGCGACACCTTCCTCTCCGAGCACAGCGACTTTCGGAAAGCTGGAGCGAAGGGACTTTTCGATCAGGTGCTGAGAGCGGACATCCAGCTCGAGCTTGATGTCATGCTGGGTGACGGAGTTGGCGCGTTTCTCGGCATGCAGATGGACGCGCATGAGTTTACCGACCGTTTGGGCAGCCAGGACCGCGCTGCGTTGGGCGTTGTTGAGGTTCATTGAGGACGATTAGGATTAAGATTAAGATTAAGATTAAGCGGAATGAGGGGACAGGCTGGGTTCGACTATTCGACTGTGGCCGGCGGCAGGGGCACTTCCTTGGCGGTGAGGTCGTAGGAGAACTGGTCGAAGTAGATATTGTGGGTACCCCATTCGAGTTCCCCGCGCTGGAAATCAACGTTGTCCGAGCGCATGGTTTGTTTGGGAGGCGTGAGGGTTTGGTTGTGGTCGCTGTTGGCGACCATCCGGTATTGGTCGAGGCCGCCGAAGTAGAAATCGCGAAGCTCACGCCGCTGCTCCGGTTTGAGGGTTGTGGCGTAGCGCGTGGCATAGATGCCCATATAGGGATCGACCGGAATCCAGCCGTAAGGAGCGAGATAGATCTCCGTCCAATCGTGATTGGATGTGGCACCAGGAAAAATGGTCCAACCCGACTGCCAGCGCGCCGGGATGCCATTGACCCGGCAGAGCGTAATGAAGAGCAGGGATTCCTGCCCACAATCACCGTAGCCCCGCGAGCGGCAATACTCGCTGATGTTGCGGATCGTCGAGTACTCGGTGGCAAAGCTGTATTTGATATTGTCGGCAATCCAGTCGTAGAACTTCCTGGCCTTTAGATAAGGATTCGGTTCGTCAGCGACAATCTTCCGAGATAGTGCGCGGAGGTCGGGGGTAAATTGGACGTGGGGGCACTCCTGAGTAAATTCCCTAAACAGTGGGTCCTCGGCGCTGGTCGCACGAACGTCCTCAGGTGCCAGGTTAAACCAGACACCGCGGGTGGTATATTCGTATTGGACCTGGAACTCCGTGGGCTTATCCCGGTGCGCAGTTTGCTCCAGGTAAACCGCCCGGGCGAGGCTGAGTTCAACGTCCGTATGCTTCGGCGTTGAGCTGGATGAGACAAGATTAAAGTCGCTTTGGAACGGGTAACGACGAGGCACCGGGAGCCAGGCACGGATCGTTTCGCCCTCGGGGGCGGCTTGGGCGTCGGCTGTCACGGTCATGTTCACGCGGAAACGTTTCGGCTGGACGTATGGTTGCTTCTGCGCCAGCGCTTCCTGTTTGATGGCTACGCAGGTTTCCCAATGCCGGCGTTCCAGCGCGGCGCTGTTCTTTGGCGGCAACCGCCGGGCATAGAGCTCGGGGTAGCGAAAGAAAAGGTTGCTGACGCTGGCGACCATGAAGAAGCGGTGGCCATCGATGTCGCGGCTATCGAACCGGTTTTCCCGCACCCACTGCCGGTATTCCTGCAAGGTAAGATTCTTGACCGATTTGTTAAGCTCGGCGAACAGAGCTGACTCGGAGTACGGAAAATCCAGCCTGATGCGTCGCAGCCGATCGATCTCAAACTCCAGCCGCCCGCGCGCTTGAGCCGGCAAGTCCTTTCGGTTCAAGGCAACCTGTAGTGCCAGGGAGGCTTCGACAAAGCTTCCTTGGGATTCCAGCCGGCTTGCGCGATCGAAATCGGTTTCCTGTGCAAAACTGTTTGCACCCGAAGCAAGCCCAAGGCAAAGCAGTGTCGTCGCCGAGATCAGCCGGCGGATCCGCAGCAGACCATGCTTCGCCCCGGCGAAGCAGCCAGCTCCCCGAGACCAGGCGCGCGGAAAGCCCGTCCCAATGTCCTGTCCCCACCGATGTAACAGGCAAACCGCGCGACCGAACCTTTCAGAACCGAGGTCAGCTCGGACGCTGCTGCGGACCGGAATGTCCGGGCGCCGGTTCTGGCGGGGTCGGCTCGGCGCTGCAGTCGGGCTATTCACCGGACCCTTTGAGCCTGTCCAAAGCGGCTTTGACGCGGTCGCGGTTGGCCTGCCATTCGGAGAGGCGTTGCCGGTGCTCGAGCAACACCTGCGCGGGAGCCTTGGTCGTGAAGTTCGGGTTGTTCAACTTTTGCTCGGCTTTGGCGATCTCGCTTTCGGTTCTTTCGAGTTCCTTGGTCTGCCGGGCGATTTCGGCCGCGACATCCTGCACGCCTTCAAGGGGGAGGAACAGATCACCGAGCTCGGAGTGGACGGCCGGAGTGCCCTGTTTGGGCTGGTAACCGGGATCGACTTCGAGCGCCTCCGCATTCAGCAGGAGCTTAAGCACCTCCGCGTCGTGGGTGGGAAGGGCGCCGGCAGGATTGATGACGAA
>JANXQE010000504.1 GCA_025356925.1 Limisphaerales bacterium
GAATGCCCGGAAGCCCCTGATCAACAATTCGATAATCAGCACGAACCTCGTCGAGATGTTGCAGAGCGGGTTCGACGCGCCGATGAACCAGCTTACCATCGCCCCGGCTGGAAACCGGCTTGTGCTGAGCTGGCCCGCGTCATCACGGGGCCCGAGCTTTTTTCTGCAGTGGTCGCCAACAATCAACCCGGCAGGGTGGAGCAGGGTAATCGCCCCGACGAATGTCTTGGATTTTCAGAATTCCGTCTCTATCAACACCATCGACCAAGCCGGATTTTTGCGGTTGATTCAGCAATAACGTCGCTTACCTTCCAGGCGGGCGGGAATTGTATCCGGTTTAAACGCCAATTTTTCTTCTCGACGTGGAGATTAGGGCGAGGGTTCAGGGTGAATTCCCACGCGGTTTTGACCGCAAGCCAGGTTGCTTTCTTGACCCCAGGTTCTTGAAACCATAGGCTCCGCGCCATGAACCCAGTGGAGGAACCTTGTGTAATCTGCGAGGCTCACCGTTTGGTTGTGGGCGGGGAATTCCCACGTCGGCCGACTACCGGCCGGAGTTGCTGCGGAGTGGAAATCTGGGCTAGTCTTTAGGATGAACCTGCCGAACTATTTTCTCGCGGATTTGCCGCGTGAGGCCGTGCTAACCGCCTCCATGATCGGCGAGGCCTGCCAGACCCTGAAACGGAACCGTGAGCTCTATCTGGTGCAGCGCTCGACGCAGAGTTTGATCACTCTGCTAAGCCGCTTATCCCAGGAGTGGTTGAACCCCGAGTTTCCGTTTCGCAAGCTCGCGCTAGCAGAGGGACCCGCCGCGACCGGTTTCTCCCAGCCCACCCTCGCGGCTGGTCTGGATGCCTTCTTCAAACAATTGACACCCGACGCGTTCCAAGCGCTACTGGAAGAGGATTTAGGGCAGGCAGATAGGCTTGACCAAATGGTGCAAAGCCCAACGGAACGCAGGACCAACCGCGCCTCGATCGCGATCGCGCCCGAACTGCTGGTTCATATCGCCGCGGGAACCCTGCCGAATCCGACGCTTATGAGCATGATCCTAGGCGTGCTCGCGCGTTCGGCACAGTTTGTCAAATGCGCTAGCGGCAGGTCCCTGCTGCCCCGGCTCTTTGCTCACTCGCTCTACGACGCGGAACACAAACTAGGAGCCTGTCTGGAGGTGGCGGACTGGTCTGGGGGCAACTCAGAGTTGGAGAAGGTCCTGTTTGATGAAGCTACCTGCGTCACAGCAACCGGCAGCGACGAAACCCTCAACAGCATCCGCCAGCGTGTGCCTTCCAAGACCCGATTCCTCGGGTTCGGCTTTCGCGTCAGCTTCGCCTATGTCGCCGGTGAGGTGCTTTCGGGCCTGCACGCGCGCAAAACTGCCGACCGCGCCGCGCGGGATGTCACAGCCTGGAATCAGCTCGGGTGTCTCTCGCCTCATGTGATCTATGTGCAATCCGGCGGTGTGGTTTCGCCGGAGAACTTCGCCGAGATGCTGGCTGAAGTGCTGGCCGAGCGGGAGCTGAGCGAACCGCGCGGGGATCTGCGGATTGAGACCGCGGCCGTGATTGCTTCGCGACGCTCTCTCTACGAGCTGCGCGCAGCCCATTCGCCTGACACGCGACATTGGTGCAGTCATGGTTCGACGGCGTGGACTGTAGTTTACGAAGCCGACCCGAGGTTCCAACTCTCCTGCCTGCACCGTTTTATCTACGTCAAAGAAGTCAAGGATTTGACCGAAGCGCTGCAAAGCGCCGACCCGGTGCGTGGAAAAATCTCGACAGTAGGCCTGGCAGTAGCGGAACACAAGGCCCAGGAAATGGCGACTCAACTGGCGCGCTGGGGCGCGACCCGAGTGTGTGCGTTGGGCCAGATGCAGAACCCGCCACTGACCTGGCGCCACGACGGCCGGCCCGCGTTGGGCGATCTGGTTACCTGGACGGATTGGGAGCAATGATGGAACTACGTAAAACATTTCAATTCGAAGCGGCGCATCTGCTGCCGCTCCTGCCGAAAACGCACAAATGCCGGCGTTTGCATGGGCACAGTTTTGAGGCGGAAATTGTCGTGACTGGCAAACTGGACCCAAGACTCGGCTGGGTGATGGATTACGCTGATATTTCAGCAGTCTTCAAACCGATTTGGGAAAGGCTTGATCATCATTATCTTAATGAAATTCCGGGGCTGGAAAATCCCACCAGCGAGAACGTTGCGATTTGGATCTGGAACAAATTGAAACCGAAGTTGCCACTATTGACCGAAGTCACCATCGCCGAGACCTGCACGGCGAAGTGCGTTTATCGTGGCACGGATCCAGGGAAGCCAAGCGGTTTAGCCTCGAAAAGGCGCAAAAGGCGCAAAATTTAAAACAGAACCAAGTGTGAGGTGAACGGAATGCCTTCGGGAAATTCCGAGAGGCTACGGAGATTATCGGTTACTTCAATTACGCTTCTTTACATGCGCTTTTTCGCGGCCGACTCAGATTTCCGGCGAGGCGGGCTGCTCCCATTGGCTGTTCCAACGGAGCACATCAGCGATTTCTGCGACGCTGGCGGTGCCGGTAGTGCCGAGTTTATGAATCACCACAGAGGCGGCTGCGTTGGCAAGCACCAGAGATTCGTGCAAAGTCGCCGAGGCGGCAATCGCCGAAGTCAGGTTTGCTGAAACCGCGTCGCCGGCGCCCACAACGTCGATCTCGCCGCGTAACGGCAACGCCACGGTATGCTGTACCTCCCCGAGGGCAGTGGCCCCGACGATACCGCCGGCAGCCAAAGAAACAAAAACGCTGCGACCATTTTGCCGCGCTAAGGCACCGGCGACCTCTTTGATGTCCGGCAGAGTTAAATCCTGGCTCGCTCCGGTTAAAGCAGAGAGCTCGGCCGCATTCATTTTGAAAATGACCGGCGGATACCCGCGGAGCCCACGACGGCTGTCGGCAAGGATCGGAATTGCAGCCTTCTTCTCCACCAGGCCTTTGAGCTTTGCCAGGAGTTTCCGAGTCACCACGCCGGTTTCCGGAACATCCACCTGGTCCAGCACAATGATGGCATCGACCCAGTTCGCCGCTTCCTCGAGGTGCCGAATCAGCAGGCCCTCCACCAGCCCGGGAGTTGGCGTCCAGTTCTTGCTGTCGAGGCGGTTAAGCTCCACTGGCGGTTGGCCAGACGCGACCACGAGCGGTTTGCAGTAGGTAAAAGTGCGCCGTTGAGCGGTACGCGTGAAATACTTCAGTTGGACTCCGGGCACCCGCTCGAGCGCATGGCACAACTCGAACCCTTCCCCATCGAAGCCGGCAAAACCGATGGGGTAAATGGTGCCGATACCAAGCGCCGAAAGGTTGTTGACGATGGTTCCGGCCCCGCCCGGCTGCGGCCGGACGTTCATCACATTATAAACGGGCAATCCTGTCTCGATCGACGTCTCGGTCCGAGCGGGATCAATTTCCAGGTATCGGTCCAGACAGTAATCGCCCAGGACCGCCACCCGCAGTTCGTGGTATCGGCCGGTAATCGTTTGGAAGCGCTCAGCGTTCACAGGCCCGAAAGGTGTTGGACCAGATGTTGCAGAAACGCGACATTGTCGCATTGCAAATAATGCATGGCGCCGCCCATCCGGGCAAAGCTCTTACAAAAGCGCAAGTAATAAGCGGGGTTGTCTTTGGGCGGTTCACCGGTGGACCAATCCCAGTTGCCGCCGTCCTGGATATCGACAACATAGATAGTGTGATCATGGACGATTGGCCGCGCGTCCTGCAGCCGCAAATTGTTCACGCAGCTCAGGCTCTTCTCAAACACCTGTGGCCCCATGATGGCGGATCCCACGGATAGAACCACTCCGCCGTCCAGTCCATCAACCGCCCGACCGAACAATTGGAAATCCATGGCGGCGGCTCGTCCGATTGCAGCTCCGTTGAACATCGGATGTGTAGAAAAGATGTCATATCCAATCCCCGGGTGGACTGTTAGGGGAACGTCGTGGCGAAAGGCCTGAGCGAGAATTGAGCTTTCCTGCCAGGGATGCTTCACCTCGATGCGGCCGCCGGGGATTTGGTGCACGAGCATGGTCTGCAAGAGTTCAGCGCGCGCCGGCGACAGCGGGTGCCCGGGTTCCGCGCGCAACAGTTCTTCGAGAGTCTCCCGGTTGGGCAAATTGACTCCGTCCTCGACGATGAACCGGCCCAGGCTGCAGCCGTAACCTTCCGCCCGAAGCGCGCCCGCGAGCAAGGCCAGATGGATATAGCGGCCGGTCTCATCCCATGTGCCAAAGCTGCCCGTCGCGACGTTCTTTCGAACGCTCTCCTCGGTTCGTGCCTGAAACGCCAGTTCCCAGTCGTGGATCGTCCCGGCACCGTTGGTGGCCAGATGCGTCACCCACCCCTCGTCGACGAGCCGGTTGACAATTAATTGGGCGCCATTCTTAATCAGATGCGCGCCATAAATCAGCAGGACGCTCGCGCGCTTCTCGCGCGCCGCGATGACTGCTCTGACACAATCTTCGATGCGCGCCTGAGTCTCGGGCGTGGACGCACGAGGCGCCTGGCCTGGATTTACCAGCAGACGGTTGATGTCGCTCAAACTCTGGCGCTGTGCCAGAGGATACACTCTGACGCGTTTTAGATCGAGCGGCTCGGGATATGGCTTCATCGCAAACCTGGAATAGCCAAACCAGAGCTCTTCGACAATCTTAAGTTTGTACAGCCCTACTTTGAAGTTGCCGCCTTTTCCGATTTCCCAAACACTGTCCCCATAACAACTCGAGATTCACAAACCGATGCTGAGTTCACCGGATTGGTGGAGTTCAGCCCTCACTTTTCACCACGACCGCAGATTAGCCATGTCGTTTTCGATTTCGATGGGACACTCTCCCTGGTTCGTCAGGGTTGGCCGGAGATCATGGTTCCGATGTTCGCTGAATTCCTGCCGGCCTTGCCTAGGGAAAGCGAAGAGAGCCGCTGCCAGCTCTGCCACGACGACATCATGCGCTTGAACGGCAAACAGACCATTTACCAGATGATCCAGTTGGCGGAGAGGATCAAGGAGCGAGGCGGCAGCCCGCGCGAGCCGCTCTGGTACAAACACGAATACTTGCGACGCCTGGACGAACGGATTCGGACTCGGCTCGAAGCGCTCCGCTCCGGTGCGCAACGCCCTGACGACTGGCTGGTGTATGGCGCCCGGCCTTTGCTGGAGGGCCTTCGGCAACGAGGCTTGCCGATGTACCTGGCAAGCGGCAC
>JANXQE010000513.1 GCA_025356925.1 Limisphaerales bacterium
GTCGTCGTCGAGTCGAGGATAGCCATGGTTACGGAAAACTGGACCTGGGGCAGATTCTTGTCAATCGGGTGGTAAAGGAACAAACTCGCATCGTTGGTGGCGGGGGGTGTGAACCCGACATACGCCTGCTGGCCTTTGCCCGGAAACAGTCCGCTCACCACTCCGTTGCCCCCCGAGCCCGCTCCCTGCCACCCTTTCTGACCTACCAGGTCCAGGTTGGTGGCATAGCCTTCGGTGACCTCGAAACCGGTTTGATAAATCA
This sequence comes from Limisphaerales bacterium, assembly GCA_025356925.1. GTDB lineage: Bacteria > Verrucomicrobiota > Verrucomicrobiia > Limisphaerales > UBA8199 > JANXQE01. The sequence goes on from JANXQE010000513.1 coordinate 263, forward strand.
TGGTGGCGGCCGCGGACGCAGCGGTCACCAAAGGGCCTCGGAAGAATGCAACCGACAAGATGAAGACCAGCCACGCCTTGGGCGGCTCTCCTCCTCCAGGGTGTCGGGCTCCTGTCGTCTTCTTCGCACACGGTTGTTCGATGATCGCTCTCATTCACTGACCTCCTGACGGATCGACTCGTTCGCTGGTTTCGTTCTCCAGATCCCCACCAACCCTCCCAATCCACAGAGCAGCAATGAAATCACCGCTACGGTCCCGCTCTGGCTATACTGGGGCACCAACTGCAACGCCGCGGCCCCAACGGCGGGGCCCGCGCAGTTCCCTAACCCAATGGCCGCCTCGTGAATCCCGCCGTGTTCCCCTTTGGTTTCACTGCAATCCATCGAATAGAACAGTGAAGAATAATAAATCAGCCCGACCGCGCATCCAAAAACTAACTGGGCCACCACCAGCACCAACAGATTCGGCGCCAGGACGACCGCCGCGAACGATCCCACCAGCGCCATATAGGCCAACAGCAACCAGCGGAACCGATAATGCCAGGCAGTCCAACGCCACAGCAATGCAAAGGCCCCGACACGGGCAAAGCACCAGGTCGAACAGCAAAAGCCCGCCGCCATCGTGGAAAGTTCCAGCCGCCGCGCGACCGCCGGAACAACGGCAATGAGCGTATTAATCGCGATGTAAGCACAGGGGTTGGCCAGCCAGGCCATCCGCAAGAATCTCTTGGCGCTGGGGATTTCATGCCCCCTTGCCTCCACACCAGCGGCCGGCCGAACCGCAGGTAAAACCGCCGCACCCCCGATCGATGATTTGACCGCGGTCGCTTCGAGTTCAAAGTCCACACTGCGGCTCGCCGTCCCCCGGGGAGCCACGGTTTCCGATCCGGCGGCGGCTTTTGATTGCAGCCACAATATCAGCAGGAGTTGGCTCACATGAAGGGCCATCGGCACATAAAACAAACTCGCTAAACCCAACTTCTCCAGCATCGCGCCGCCACTGAAATTGCCCAACGCGGCGGTGGCCGCCCACACGACGTTGTAAATGCCGACCATATGCTGCACGCCCGCCCGGGGTTCCCCCTCGCTGACCAATGCCTCCAGAGTAGGCCAGGTAAACGACATCCCAACGACCGTCACCACCATGATCCCTACCTGGCCAGCGGCGGACCGCACCGCCAGCCCCAGGCCCAGCGCGACAATCATAAGGGTGTAACCTAGCTTGAGCGCGTTGAAATATCCCTGCCGTTGGGCAAACCGCCCGGCAAACCAAGCCGCCAACCCATAGGTGCCGCCGTTCAACGCCGCGAGCATGAGGTTGGCCTTATTCCCAAAGCCATAAACCTGGTGCATGAAAAAGTACAAATAATAAAAGTAAAAGACCGTCGCAAAGGAGTTTAATCCTTCGAGCGCGAAATACCCTGTCTTGAGCCGGCGCGAAAACACTTTTGGTGGCAATCGTTGAGACTATCTCAGCCAACAGACTGCTTGGTCGGCCTTCAGTTGGCAATCGACAAGTGGGAATGTGCCTGATCAGGGGCCCGTGCGCAGGAAAGAAAGATTGCTGGGACCTGGATTTAAAGGCAAGCTAAGCGAATTTACTGAATGAGCACCGCTACGCTTAAAAGCACTCAGCCCGAGATGCCCGCCACCCTTGAGCATCCGGGCTCGAATCCGACCACGCCGGTCCGTCGGCCCAAGGCCGGCCTGTTCAAAATGATCGGCGAAGTGCTTAACCACGGCGGTCCGGGCTACCTCCAGTTTGCCATCACGAACATCTGCAATGCCAAATGTGATTTTTGCGGGTTCGCGGTGGATCGGTTCGATCCCAAACAGCGCCGGAGCGTAACGCTTCAGGAAGCGCGCGAGGTGATCGATATCTGCCTCAAAAACCACATCGGGTACTTACTGTTTGTCGGGGGCGAACCGCTGGTCCACAAGGAGTTGCGCGCGATGACGCGTTATGCGGCCGAGCGTGGCATCCATCCGATGGTTTGCACCAACGGCTCGTTGTGGACCGACCAAAACATGCGCGAGCTGGCCGCCGATGGGTTAAGCAGTGTGATCATGTCCATCGACGCGCATGATGTGGCAAAGCACGAAAAAAACCGTGGACTGCCTGAGGTTTGCCGAAAGATCCAGCACGCCAACGAGGTGTTCGCGGAGCTGGGCATCCAGACCACCGCCAGTGTGACGGCCAGTAAATTAATCGAAGACTACGACAAACTGCCGGAGTTCCTGACGCAGCTTGGCTTCCAAAGTTGCACCTTCAGTTATCCATTGACGAATCTGGCTTCAAGTTACCTGAGCTTCAGCGATTCCAGCCTGGTGAGTTACAAGACCGAAGAACTCATCCAGGTCTTTGAGAAAATCAAGCAGATGAAGCAGCGCAGCGCATTCCCAGTGGTGAACCCGGCCGAATCGCTGGATGAAATGCAGCGGCATTTGCGCCGCGAGCCCGAGAAGTTCGGCTGCCTGGGCGGCCACAAATACTTTTACCTGGACTGGAACCTGAACCTGTACCGCTGCCATTTTTGGGAGAAACCAATGTGCAGCATCTACGAATTTGACGAGTCCAAGCTGATCCGGGACGGGTGCACACGTTGCATGATTGATTGTTACCGGGACCCGAGCGTGCTGCAGTTCGTGGCTATCAGCGCCAGCGACGCCTGGAACAACACCAAGCGAGGCAAGCTGCTGGCCGCGGCCAAGAACATTTTCGATTCGCGGAATCTGACCTCGCTCAAGGCAGTTTGGGATGGTCGCAAATGGATCGGCAAGGTGTAACTTCGGCCTTGTCATTCGACGTTCCGATGCTATTCTGTGCGGCCTTTTATGAAAGAGAATATACATCCGAAATATGTGGACTCGGAGATCCGTTGCGCCTGCGGCAACGTGATTAAAACCCGGTCCACTAAGCCGGTGATTATCGTTGGTATTTGCAACGCCTGTCATCCCTTTTACACCGGCCAGCAGAAATTCGTCGATACGGCTGGCCGTGTCGACAAATTCCAGCAACGCATGGCCAAGACGCAAGCCGCCCAGGCCGCCCAGGCCGCCAACAAGAAGAAAAAACGCTAGCGACCTTTCTGCAAATCCGCCCGCATGGTCCGTGACCGTCCGGGCGGATTGCTTTTTGACACTGCTCGACGTTCCAGCCATGCGGCGTCACCGTAGAGGAGGGCCACGAAACCCGCGGACCAAATCGGGCACCAATCCCGAATTTTAACAGTTTAAACTTGCTCCGGATCCGATGGTCGTCCGACAGGACTTCGGATTCGGATTTCTTGAAGATGGATTTACGTCCGCACATTGAGAAGTTCGCCAGGCGTTTCGCCGAAATCGAAGCGGCGTTGAGCGACCCTAAGGCTTTTGACAACCCCCAGCGCGCCCAAGAGTTGTCAAAGGAGTATGCGAGGTTGAAGGACCTGGTCACTGCCGGCCAGGCGTATCTGAAGTCCGCCCGGGATCTGACCGAAAACCGCGCTCTACTGCAGAGCGAATCCACCGACTCAGAGCTGGGACAATTGGCGAAAGAGGAGGTCAACCGCCTGGAAGCTGAGGAGGCACGGCTGGGACTGGAAGTCCAGCGGGGCGTGCTGCCACCGGATCCAACCGATTCGCGGAACACTATCGTTGAGATTCGAGCGGGAGCTGGCGGTCAGGAGTCGGCCTTGTTCGCTGCCGATCTCTGCCGGATGTACACCCGCTACTCCGAGGCGCAGGGATGGAAAGTCGAGCCCCTGGATTCGAGCCCGTCGGATTTAGGAGGATACAAAGAGGTAATCTTTCAGATCACCGGCATCGATGTCTATAAACGATTGAAGTATGAGAGCGGCGTGCATCGGGTGCAGCGAGTGCCGGCCACCGAAGCGCAGGGCCGCATCCATACCAGCACCTGCACGGTGGCGGTGCTGCCAGAGGCCGAGGAGGTGGACGTCGAAATTAAACCAGAGGATCTCGATATCAGCGTTTGCCGTGCCTCGGGGCCAGGTGGCCAGGGCGTTAACACGACGGATTCGGCGGTTCAAATAATCCATAAACCGTCGGGATTGATCGTGCGATGCGCCGACCAACGCTCTCAGCAAAAAAACAAGGCCCGAGCGCTGACTGTCCTTCGGTCTCGCCTGCTGGAACGCCGGATCAACGAGGAAAACGCCAAATACGCCGCCCAACGAAAAGCCCAGGTCGGCACTGGCGAACGCAATGAGCGCATCCGAACCTATAACTTTCCCCAAAACCGGGTGACCGATCACCGGATCGAACTGACGCTCTACAATCTGCCCGCCGTGCTGGAAGGAGACGTCGATCCCATCATTGAGCCGCTAATGGCTGATGATTTGGACCGGAAACTGGCCGCGCTAAAGCTATGAAGAGCGAGGGAAACGTGGTGCGTGGTGCGTGGTGCGTGGTGCGTGTCGGCGGTAGGCGGAACTGCATTCACGCACCACGCACCACTCGCCACGCGCCCTGGTCGGCGCGGCGGTAATCCAGGGTGTCGCCAGGATTAGCCCACAACCATTTTTCCCATGATCAAAGGCCTTATTTTCGACTGCGACGGCACCCTGGCCGATACGATGCCGCTGCATTGGCGAGCCTGGCAAGCCATCGCCGCTCGCCACCAAATTCAGTTTCCCATCGAGCGGTTCTATTCCCTGGGTGGCGTGCCTTCGCGGGACATCCTGAAAATCCTGAGCGCGGAACAAGGCCTTTTGCTTGACCCACTGGCGGTTGCTAAAGAGAAGGAGGCGGAATACCTGCCGCTGATCGCGCAGGTCGAACCAATCAACGCGGTGGTCGGTATTGCGCGGGAGAATTTCGGAAAAATGCCGATGGCCGTGGCGTCCGGCGGAACCACCAGCGGCATCGAGCAAGTCCTGGCGCATTTGGGCATTCGCACCTTGTTCCAAGCCGTCGTCACCAGTGAAATGGTCAAACGCCAGAAACCTGCGCCGGATATTTTCCTGGAAGCTGCTCGCCGTCTTGGCGTGCCGCCGCAGTTGTGCCGCGCCTATGAAGACACCGACCTCGGGATGCAGGCCATCCGGGCCGCGGGCATGGAAGCCGTGGATGTGAGGGAGTTGCTGATAAGAAAGTAGCTCGGATGCGTGAGGACTACGTTCAGGCTGCTACCGGCCGTTTCCAAACGTAGCGAAACATAATGACTCGCAGCGCCGCGGTGAGTGGGATGGCGAGAATGCCTCCCAACAAACCGCCCAAGAGCGTGGTCCCGATCATGAGCGCAATAATGATTGTCACGGGGTGCAAGCCAACCCGGTTTCCCATGATCTTCGGCGAAATGACCAGGCCT
>JANXQE010000521.1 GCA_025356925.1 Limisphaerales bacterium
TTCACTGGGACACCGGTCGGCTTGCGTTCCCAGTCGATGAGGTACATGGCCCACACCGTTTTCATCCGCAAGAACTGACCGCCGGTCCATCGACCCTGGCACGAGCCAATGCCCGCTGTGTCAAAGGTGTGTTGAGTTGGCAAGACCACTTGGCCGGCTTTTTGGATGCCGAGCTGTTGCGCTCGAGTTTAGACCAGCGCCTGGCATGAACCCGCGGCCCAATGATGATTTAGGCAATCTCTCGATGCTGGAATTGTTCCGCGCAGAAGCGGAAAACCAGACCTCGATCCTGGTCAGCGGCTTGCTCGAACTGGAGCGCGGGACCGGCTCGGCGGAAGCTTTCGAAGCTTTAATGCGCGCCGCCCACTCCCTGAAGGGGGCCGCGCGGATCGTCAACCTCCGGGCCGTGGTCCGCGTCGCTCACGCCCTGGAGGACTGCTTCGTCGCAGCCCAACACGGCCGATTAACCCTGCGCCAACCGCAAGTCGATGTGTTGTTTCAGGGGGTTGACCTGCTGGGACATCTCGCCAAAGGCACCGAGTCCTCGATGGCGCGGTGGGAGACCGAACGGGCGGCGGACATTGAATCGTTCCTGACCTGTCTGGCCAGCCAGATCGCGCCGGAAAGCAAAGCGCCCCTCCAGCAAGCCCCGGCAAGCTCCGCTCCGCGACCGAATCCCGCCAACGAGGGGAAATCGCCAGCTCGGCCAGCGGCAGAGGAACCGCCGCTCGATAGTCTGCCCGGTGATGGCCGCAGGGCTTTACCAACCCGGGACACCAGGACGGAAACATGGGTCGCGGAAGCTGCTCCAGCAAACGCGGCGGCAACTCCCGAACCGACGCTTCCGATGATCGTCCCCACTGCCCGCCCGGCCGCACCTTTGCGGCGCGACGAAGCCCAGGAACGGGTCGTGCGCCTAACAGCCGAAAACCTGAATCGTTTACTGGCGCTGGCCGGCGAATCTCTGGTTGACTCCAGGTGGCTGGGACCCTTCGCGCAGTCTCTGCAACGGTTAAAGCGCAACCAGATGGAACTGGAACAGCAACTCGAGCGTCTTCGGCAGGCGCTGGAAGACGAAGGCTTGGCCGAGCGGACCAACGCTTATTTTGTCGAGCTGTTTCGCCAGTCCACCGATGCGAAGCAGTTTCTAGGCGATCGCATGCAGGAACTCGATCTGTTTGACCGACGATCCGCTCAGCTCTCGCAGCGGCTTTACCTGGAAGTGTTGCGCACCCGCATGCGGCCGTTCAGTGACGGGGTCCACCGCTTCCCGCGGATGGTGCGAGACCTGGCGCGCTCGTTAGGCAAAGAAATCAAGTTCGAAATCTTCGGAGAAAACACCCAAGTCGATCGGGACATCCTCGAGCGTCTCGAGGCGCCGCTGGCCCATCTGCTGCGCAACGCCGTGGACCATGGCTGCGAAGCCCCGGATGCTCGGCGGGCCGCCCTCAAGCCCGGGGATGGCAATCTCCGGCTGGAAGCGCGCCATAGCGCCGGGGTATTACTCGTGACCATCGCTGACGATGGGTCGGGAGTGGATCTGGAGCGGGTGCGCGCAGCCATCGTGCACAAGCACCTCACCAGCCAGGCCGTGGCCCAAAAGCTGACGGAATCTGAGCTGTTGGAGTTTTTGTTTTTGCCCGGGTTTACCTTGAAAGAAACCGTCACGGAGATTTCCGGACGCGGGTTTGGGCTGGACGTGGTCCAGAACATGATCAAAGGGGTGCGCGGGACAATCCGCTTGATCAATCAACCGGGCCGCGGACTCCGGGTCCAACTGCAGCTACCGCTGACCCTGTCCGTGCTGCGAGCGCTGTTGGTCCAGATTGCGGGGGAACCTTACGCGGTGCCGTTAAGCCAAATCACCCGCACTCTCAAGCTGCCGCGCGAGGCGCTCGAAATGCTGGAAGGACGCCCCCATTTCCGCTTTGGCGGCCAGCGAGTCGGACTATTGACGGCCGACCAGGTCCTCGAGAGCGCCGCCGCCGCCGCGCCGGACGGAGACCTGTCTGTGGTCGTGCTGGAGGACCGAAACACGCGCTATGGTCTCGTGGTGGATTGCTTTCTGGGCGAGCGAGAATTGGTCGTCCAACCGCTGGATCCGCGCCTGGGGAAGATCAGGAATATCAGCGCTGCCGCGCTGATGGAAGATGGAGCGCCGGTGTTGATTGTCGATGTGGAAGACCTGATGCGATCGATTGAGAAGCTCGTTGAGGAAGGCGCATTGACCCAGCTCCGGCCGGAGTGCCTCGAGTTGACCCTGGGCAAGCCCAAGCGGGTCCTGGCGGTAGATGACTCGTCGACCGTCCGAGAGCTCGAGCGGAAAATGTTGACCGGCCGGGGCTATGTGACCGAGGTGGCAGTCGATGGCATGGACGCCTGGAATGCCGTCCGCTCAGGGGCCTTTGACCTGGTGATCACGGACGTGGACATGCCACGAATGGACGGCATCGAGCTGGCCAAACGGATCAAACAGGACCCGCGCTTACGATCGGTGGCCGTTTTGATTGTCTCGTACAAGGACCGCGAACAGGATCGGGTTCGCGGACTGGCGGCCGGAGCTGATTATTACCTGACGAAAGGTTCGTTTCATGATGAAACACTCCTGCAAGCTGTGATAGAATTGATCGGCGAAGCACGCTCATGAGAATCGCAATTGTCAATGATGTGGCCATGGCGGTCGAGGCAATGCGCCGGGTGGTGCTGGGCTCAGCCGAGCACGAGATCGTCTGGGAGGCGGTAAATGGTGAACAGGCAGTAGAGCGATGCTGCGCAGACACCCCCGATCTCGTCCTGATGGACCTGATCATGCCGGGCCTCGATGGCGTCGAGGCGACCCGTCGAATCATGGCACGCTGCCCCTGCGCGATCCTGGTCGTTACTGCCAGTGTGATGAATAACTGCTCGGGGGTTTTTGAAGCGATGGGCGCGGGAGCCCTCGACGCGGTCAACACGCCCGTCTTGGAATGGCCCGGCTCGTGCAAGGGCACCAGTGACTTGTTGGCCAAGATCGAAACCATCCGCAAGGTCATCGGCGCTGAACCTCGATCCCCTGGCGCCCTGCGGCAACCACCGCCGCGGCCGCAACCAGGACCGCCGGACGGCCGTTTGATAGCCATCGGCGCATCGTCCGGCGGGCCGACCGCCCTGGCCCGGATCCTGGCCTATCTACCCGCTAATTTCCCGTCACCGATAGTCCTCGTGCAGCACGTGGACTCCCAGTTCGCCCCGGGCCTGGCAAACTGGCTCGACGACCAAACCCCTTTGCGGGTCCGATTAGCGCAAGAAGGCGACTCTCCTGCCGCAGGCACCATCCTGCTGGCGGGACGAGACCGTCACCTGGTATTTGCCGACCCCGACCGGCTGAGTTATACTGATCAACCGGCAGATTGTTCCTATCGGCCGTCGGTGGATGTTTTTTTTAACAGCATCCAGCACCATTGGCGCGGGGGCGTCATTGGAATTCTCCTGACCGGCATGGGTCGGGATGGAGCAAAAGGCTTGCGCGCTCTGCGCCAGAACGGACAGCACACGATCTCACAGGATGAGGCCAGTTGCGCCGTCTATGGCATGCCCAAGGCCGCGGCGGAGCTGGACGCCGCGACCGAGGTCCTCAGCCTTGATCAGATTGGTCTGCGGCTGAGAACCTTTGGCGCACAGGGAATCCAAGTGCATGTCTGAGCCACTAGCCCATTATAGCTCGAGCTTCGAGCACGGCCGTCCCACGCCGCTGCCCGATTACCACGTGATGGTGTTGTTGGTCGATGACCAAGCCATGGTGTGTGAAGCGGTCCGCCGCGCCCTCGCCAATCAAACGGACATGGACATCCACTACTGTCCCGATGCCCGGGAAGCGCTGGCGATCGCCAACCAAATCAAACCGACGGTGATCCTGCAGGACCTGGTTATGCCGGGCATCGACGGCCTGACCCTGCTGAGCCAGTACCGCGCCAACCTGAGCACCCGGGACATCCCTATCATTGTGCTTTCCACTAACGAAAATCCCCAGGTCAAAGGCCAGGCCTTCGCGCTCGGCGCCAATGATTACCTGGTAAAGTTGCCGGATAAAATTGAGCTGATCGCCCGAATCCGGTACCACTCCAAGGCCTTCCTGAACATGCTGCAGCGGGATGCGGCCTACCGCGCGCTGCGGGAAAGCCAGCAACAATTGATCGAAAGCAATGCCGCGCTGATCTCCCTCAATCAGAAATTGGAAGAGGCCACCCAAGCCAAGTCGCAGTTTCTGGCCAACATGAGCCATGAGATTCGCACGCCCATGAACGGGGTTCTGGGCATGACCGCACTGATGCTCGATACTGAGTTGACCGATGAACAACGCGATTACGTCGAAGCCACCCGCAGCAGCGCCGACGCCCTGTTAACCATCATCAACGACATCCTGGATTTTTCCAAAATCGAGTCGGGCAAACTCGAGCTGGAGAGCCACCCGTTTGAATTGCACACTTGCATCGAGGAAGCTCTCGATCTGCTGGGGCCCAAAGCGGCGGAGAAAAAGCTGGACCTTTGCTATGTCGTCGATGACTCCATCCCCAAGCTGCTGGTGAGCGACGTGACGCGCCTGCGCCAAATCCTGGTGAACCTCATCGGCAACGCCGTTAAGTTCACGCACCAGGGCGAAGTGGTGATCGAGGTCTCTTCCAGCGCGCACGGCAAGCGCTCGGTCCAGCCGGGCCAGCATAGCGACACCGATTTCCTTCGCCATCCGGAAGAATGGCTGCTGCATTTTTCAGTCCGGGATACCGGGATCGGTATTCCCCTCGACAAGCAGACCCGGCTGTTCAAGTCGTTTCAGCAGGTGGATGCCTCGACCACGCGCCACTACGGCGGCACCGGGCTGGGCTTGGCGATTTCCAAGCGTCTGGCGGAACTGTTGGGAGGCAAGATCTGGGTCGATAGTGACACGGGCAAGGGAGCAACCTTCCACTTCACCATCTCGGCCAAGGCCTCCGCCTCGACCAGTCCCCCTCCCTGGCAAGGAGCGCAACCGCACCTCGCCGGCCGCCGTCTGTTGGTGATCGAGGACAATCTTACCAACCAGAAGATCATCTCCGTTCGTGGCCGCACTTGGGGTATGTCCGTTGACACAGCCGCCACAGGTCAGGATGCCTTGCGTCTGCTCACGGAAGGCAAACCCTACGACGCCATTATCCTCGACCTGCAGTTGCCCGACACGGATGGAATGGCATTGGCCAACGAAATTCGTCGTCGCGCAGCCAGCCGGCTCCCGCCCCTGCTCCTGCTCTCCTCGGTCCGCCTGCGCAGCGACGATGCCCGGCCCACGGAGGCAAGCGTCTCGGGTTATGTTCATAAACCGATTCGCCCCGCGCAACTGCTGGAAACCTTGTGCCGCGCCATGAGCATCCAACTGCAGCGCGAGAAAAAAGCGCCTGCGTCGCCCACCCTCGATCCTAACCTCGCTCGGAGGCTGCCAATGCGACTCTTGCTCGCGGATGATAACCCGATCAACCAAAAGGTCGGATTGAGCGTTCTGCATAAACTCGGCTACCGCGCGGACGTCGCCAACAATGGCTTGGAAGTTCTCAAAGCCCTCGAACAAAAAGTCTACGACCTATTGTTTCTAGACGTGCAGATGCCAGAGATGGATGGCCTGGATGCCGCCCGAAAGATCTGTGAGCGTTGGAGTCCGGAACGGCGTCCCGCGATTATCGCCATGACGGGCAATGCTCTGATGGGGGACCGCGAAAAATGCCTCGCAGCAGGCATGGATGATTATATTTCCAAGCCGGTGCGGATCGCCGAACTCCAGGCGGCACTCGAACGCTGGGGTCCACTGAAGACCGCTCACTTCGATACGAAAATTCTATTGCGAGCCAGAGCCACCTCTCCCGACGACCTGCTCGATCAGGCGGTCGTAGCCCTTCTGCGCTCAGCTTCGCCGGGGCCGGGAAACGCGGTGGCCCGGGAGCACATCGAGGCGTTCCTGGAGGCAGCCCCGCGGCGACTGAATCAACTCAGCGCCAATGCCATCGAGGCTGCGAGCCTGGAGGCCGAGGCGCGAGCTCTCAAGACCGCCAGTGCCGAGGCAGGGGCCAAACGGATGGCGGCGCTCTGCCAAAAGCTGGAAGACCTCGGCCATGCCGCGACCCTCGAGAGCGCACCCGCAGTGTTGTTCGAACTTAGAGCCGCCTACGCCTTGACCCGCAGGCAGCTTCTCCCACTTATAGTTCCCTCGTCGCTCGAATCGGCGTCATAATCCACGCCACATGACCAGCACCAGCACCAGCACCACCAGCAGAATTGAAGGAGGCCCCGGCTCCGGTGCTTGGGCTTTCCGCGATTTCCACCCGGCGCCTACCGAACGCGTTGCCCAGGTTAATCCGAGTTGCGCCCGCTAATGCCCATTCGACCCACTTGCCTGAAGTATGGCGATACGGTGGGGATTGTCGCCCCGGCGAGTGCACCCTCGAACCCGAGGAATATCGACCTGGCGCTGGCTGCGCTCGAGCAGATGGGTTTCAAACCTAAGCCGGCCGCAAATCTTCGCAAGCGTTGGGGGTTTCTCGCCGGGACCGACCGTGAAAGGGCCGCGGACATCATGCAAATGTTCGGCGATCGACGAGTCAGTGGAATCATTTGCCTTCGCGGGGGCTACGGCGCGGCGCGGTTGCTGCCGCTCCTGGATTACGACCTGATCCGGACCCACCCGAAGATTTTCATTGGCTATAGTGACATCACCGCGCTGCATTGCGCGTTTTTGGCGAAAGCAAACCTGGTATCGTTTCATGGGCCCATGTTGAACTCGGATTTTCTGAAGGAAAATGTTCCCGACTTCACGCGCCAGAGCTTTCTAAGAACGCTGATGCAACCGACCGCCCCGGGAAGTCTTTGCCGAGGCTACCGCAACAAAACCGTGAGGGTCCTTTCTCCGGGACTGGCCTCAGGCCCTCTGGTCGGCGGGAACCTATCGATTCTATGCGCCTCCTTAGCCACCCCGTATCAGCCTTCAGTCAAAGGGGCTATTCTGTTCTTCGAAGATCTGGATGAGGAACCTTATCGCTTTGACCGAATGCTGACCCAGCTTCTCAATGCGGGATTGCTCCAGCAGGTGGCCGGGATCGCGGTCGGGATCAACAAAGACTGCAAGGATCCTAAAGCCGGGCGCTGCACCGAGTACCGCCAGACACTCGAAGACGTGCTCACGGAGCGGCTGCTCCCGCTGAAGATCCCGGTCGTCGCCGGCCTGCCGTTCGGTCACGTGCGCCCCAACGCCACTTTGCCTTTCGGGGCCCAGTCGACTTTGGATGCGGAAAATGGCGACCTACTAATCACGGAGCCGGCAGTTAGCGAACGCGTGCCCGGATCTTGACGTCGGTTTTGACGCCGCCCCGTCGCGTAGCGCAGGCTTTCAGTCTGCTGTATCGCAGGTCTGCGACCTGCAAGGCCTCGAGATTTCGACGCGCGCCGAATTTCGCGGCCATTTCAGCCAGGCCGCCCGGCCGGCAGGAATGCCAGCGATACAGCAGGCTGGGAAAGCCTTCGCTTCTTTTGGAGGCAGTGTCGAGATGCGCCCACGAGCGCGGCGGGTTTGATTCTTGTCGCTTGTCAATTGGCGTCCTTTCGGGCATACCGAGCGCATGACCAAGCGGTTTTTCGTTTTATTCAGCCTGCTCCTTGTTTTCTCAGTTCCGGGTGAGCCCATAGTGCTACCGACCTTGAAAGTTGGTTCGATCACCTACACCAACGTGACCGTCCTCGGCGCCAATGCCACCGACCTGTACTTCAACCATTCGCTCGGGTTCGCAAACGTTAAATTGAAATACGTCGGTGCGGATCTGCAGCGGCGCTTTGACTACGATCCCAAAGCAGCGGAAGAAGCGGAGCGGAAGCAGAGCGAGAATGACATCCTCTATCAAAGCTCGCTGACGAAAGCAGCGGCGGCTCAGCCGGCCAGATCGGCGCCGGGCAAGACCAAAGCCTGGCTCGGCTCGGATACCGGCCTGGCGGACCCGATTTCGGAGCGGTCCCTTTTGGGCAAGGCCGGGCCCAACCTCGAGGTGGACAAGTGGCTCGGCGACAAGCCGGTGCTCGAAGGCAAATTTGTGCTCATCAGTTTTTGGGCGCCCTGGAGCGTTCCGTGCCGGCAATGGATACCTGAACTGAACGCACTGCAGAAGAAATATGCCGACAAGCTTGTGGTTGTTGCCGTTAGCGCAGAATCGGAGAGCGAGATTGCCGACATGCCCGAACCTCGAATCGAGTGTGCCTCGGCGATCGACGCCAAGGCCAAGCTGATCGCCGCCGCCGGCGTCACGAGCATCCCCAGTGTCTTGCTCCGCGATCCGAAGGGCGTCGTACTCTATCAGGGCCACCCGGCCGCGCTCAACGATAAAAGACTCCAAGCGATCCTGGCGAAAACGGCAGAGTAGGATGGGAAACGCTTCCCCCGGCCATGGGCACTCACGACCGACCGGACGCGGCACGCCCTGGCTCCAGGAGCGTGGTCGTGCCGCACCGGCCCAAGGCCGTCCAGTTGATGGTTGCGTGGATGGTGTTTTTCCTCGAACGGCTCGTGACAACGTCGTTGCGCTGCCGATGGAACGACCTTTCCGGATTGGCCGGCGCGCCCGGCGGCCACCCCGTGATTTTCTGCCTCTGGCACAACCGGCTGGCCATCTCGATGCTGGTCCATCGCAGGCACCCACGAAAACTGGCCGCCCTGGTCAGCGCCAGCAAGGACGGCGCGCTGCTGGCGGCGGTGCTGGGCAGATTCGGCGTCGCTCAAGTCCGCGGCTCGACGACCCGGCGCGGTCCGCAGGCGTTGCTGGAGCTAACCAGCCGCGCGCAAATGGGGTATGATCTGGCCGTAACACCTGATGGCCCAAAAGGCCCGCGCTACGTCGTTCAAAAAGGTGTGATCGGCCTGGCGCAAGTCACCGGCCTGCCGATCATTCCTGTGACATGCCATACCCGCCCCAAGGTCTGCCTCAAGAGTTGGGATGGCTTCCAAATCCCCCTCCCCTTTTCCCGCTGCGAGCTATTCTTGAACCGGCCCATTCTTGTCCCGCGCTCTGCCTCCGATACCGAAAAAGAGCAACTGCGAGCGGAGCTCCAGAACAGCCTGCTGGCCAGCTCGGTCGATTAACCCGTACAAACAAAACGGCGCGGGACCCGCCGTCCCGCGCCGGTTGGCTAAAAATCCAACTTAATAACGCCGGCCGTTGCCTGCGCTCGCGCCCTGTTCGCGACCGCCACGGTAGCCGCCGCCGCCGCCGGAACGCTCTTCCCTGGGACGCGCCTCATTGACCGTGATGTTGCGGTCTCCGAGCATGGTGCCGTTGAGCGAGTCGATGGCCTTTTGCGCCTCTTCCGCTGAGCTCATCGTGACGAAGCCGAAGCCACGCGGGCGGCCGGTGGCGCGATCCATCATCAGGTTCGTTTCAGTGACCGTGCCATGCGCCGCAAAGGCGTCTTGCAGATCGTTTTCGGTGAGATTGAACGAGAGGTTTCCGACGAATAATTTCGTGTTCATGTGATGTTTAAATGTCCCTAGTATTTCCCTGTTCTCCAAACTGTTCCCGAACTTCGGGTTTCAAATCATCACTGAACGACGTTCACTTGAGGATTTACCATGTCCTGGAAGCTACAAGCTAAACTATTAGACTGCGTCAAGGTGGACCAACTCTGCCAGATAGCAAGTGATATCGGCAGGAATCGCTCGAATGGACTCGAACGATGGCTGCAAAAAAGGTGGCTTGGCGGGTCATTGTCCTTGCTTGGCGAGCCGAGTATGCGAAACTAACGTGCATTAGCGAAATTTCACTAACATCGTCCCGCGCTTTTTTTGTGCATGAATAATCTCCAACCCCCGGGGGTTCATTGAGCCGCCCGTTCCCGTCTCGCTCGTTTCAATCCCGCGAACCGTTGCACCGCCGCAACGGAAAGATCCGCGCTCGCGAAGTCAGAGTCATCGATGACACCAAGCAACAACTTGGGGTGATGACGCTCAACGAAGCATTGCGTCTGGCCCAAACCAAGGGCTTGGACCTCATCGAGATCGCAGCGAACGCCACGCCCCCGGTCTGCCGCATTGTCGATTACGGCAAGTTCCTCTACGAGGAATCCAAGCGCAATAAAGATGCGCACGCCCGTCAGTCCGCCAGCCGCATGAAGGAGCTTCAAATCTCGCCCGCGATCGACCCGCACGACCTGGCTGTGAAACGCAATCACGCGATCGAGTTTCTCTGCGACGATCTCAAAGTCCGCATCAAGCTGCGCTTTCGCGGCCGCCAGAAAGCGCACAAAGAAATCGGCTACCAGGTCGTCAATAGCTTCGTCAGAGAACTCGCCATGTACGGCCACGCGGATTCGCCGCCCAAGATGCTGGGCGACCGGGATCTGAACGTCGTGCTTAGCCCACTGCCACGGGACAAGCGCGCGAAACCTCCGCGCGAAGGCAAAAACGGGCAACCCGCGCCGCCCACCGCCCAGGCTGCCGAGGAGCCTGCAGACGAGTCGCCCTAGGGGGGGGTTCCTTCGGCAACGAGCCAGGCCTAATCGTCCGCGTACCGGGCTTTCAACATCGCCGAAAAGCGGGCCGCCTTCTCTTTGCGCCGCTTTTTGGCGCTCGGTTTTTCGAACCGCCGGCGCAGGCGAAACTGTTGCAAGGTTTGTTCGCGGTCCAACTTCTTTTTGAGCCGGCGGATGGCTTTCTCGACCGGCTCTCCTTTTTTCAGTTTAACTTCAGACATAATCAAGGGTCAGTTTGTATCGTAAAAGAATCTGACAAGGCGCCCGTTCGACCTTGGGTGTCTTGTGCCAGCCGGCACAGCGCATTTCGCCGGCCGCCAGCTTGCGGCGTTCGCCGACCGCTTTGGCCAACTCTTCGCTCAAATCGAAATCTCCGCCCACGCATTCGCCGCTCGGGCACACAAAGCAAAACACCGACTTGGCATGCTGAACGTTCACTTTATACTTCATCTCACTGTGCTTGCTCAAACCTTCGGCGTCGAAATAGGCAAGGTTCACGGTCAACCCGTCCAAACGCGGGAACCTCTGGGCCAGACTGACCGATTCCATCGCGCGCTGGCTTTGTAGAAGACGATATTCGGCCCGGGGATTACTCCGGCGCGGGTGCATCATAGCCGCACCCCAGGTCGCCCGCTGACCTCAGTGGCATCCGACGGCGCCACCCCCACTTTGATCACGCCCCCGTGCAGGCGGGCCCCATCCAATGCGCCGATCGCCGCCCCGGCCACCTGGTCGGTCGCCATGGTCACCAATCCGAAGGCCAATGGCCGCGTCACGTCGCTCCCCGCCACGACTTTGACATCCATCACGAAGCCGTGTTCCTCGAACAACTCCTGCAGAGTATTCGCGGTCACGTCACCGGAAAGATTCCCAACATACAGCCTGTTTTGCATAGACACCGTTTTCTCTCGGAGACCGCTGCCTTTCTCGACACCCAGTCCCCATCTG
>JANXQE010000538.1 GCA_025356925.1 Limisphaerales bacterium
CAGTGGCGCCGGATGGGTTGGGTTGGTGTGACGACGGGTTTCGACTTGGAAGAAGAGGGGGGCGGGGGTGAATTGGTCGGGACCTGGGTTTTCATGGTTCAAAGTTCATCTGGATTAAACATTAGCTGCGGTGTATGGCTATACACTGTCATATTAGATTATTAATGACGGCATGTTGCGTGCCAAGTCAGGTTTGAGTTTGGGGTAGGGGCCGGCGGGGATGGAAATCCGAAATCCGAAGGCCGAAGGCCGAAGCGCGGAAAGGGCTGAATACGCGGAAAAGGGTTGAATTAGGCAACCGGAACTACGCATCCAACCGGTGGGCGTCCGTATGGTGGCGCGAATTCCTCGCCATCCGCGGCCCGGCGACGGGATTCCATCCAGCGCTCGAACTGCTGCCGATCCGCAGCGCTGTCCTTGGGAATGTCGTGCTTACCCAGCAAGCGGTCCACCCTCAGCCGGGCTCACGAGCCACCTAAGCTTTCAGGTACAGCAGGTAGCTGCTCCAGCGAATTACCGAATTCTGAGTTTCCTCGCGGCGCGCCCGAAATGCGCCCGGCACGAGGGTGTGTCAATGGCGAGTTAACGGTACTAAGAACCGACCCGTTTTCGGCCCCTCAAAAACCACGGGTTCTGTTGGTGGACGATTTTCCACCGCTGTTGCAACAGGCCACCCGGCTACTCGGCAATGAGTTCGAGGTGATCGGCACTCTGCCGGATGGAAGCACGCTGGTCGAAGACCGGAAGCAGTGGAAAACAAGCGGAGCCATTGTCCCGCTGAAACGTAGCGCCCGCCGACGCGGTGTGGCTCCTCCTTTTTCTCCACGTGAGCGACCCTACGGTCTGCCGCTCTGCCGCCCATGCGCTCCGCCCTGTCCCAGACTCCAATGCTGACGGTTCCGATCAATCGGTCACGTTTGCTTCCTTCTTGACGGCGTTTTTGCCACCCACAAGTGTTGGGATGAGACTACAATCCGCAGGAATACGGATCCTCGTTCCACAAGAAGAGAAACCGCTTTTCAGGTCAAATATCAATCCCTCGGGGCCCTCGGGTTCGCTCGTGCTATTACAAAGGAGGCGTGACGTAACCACTGGCCAGGACCTTGAATCGAATAAACAACGACCTCCCTGAGCCGGCGAGGGGTGTGAAGACATAAGGCGGTGTGAGAACACCCGGTTGGTCCGTCCAGGTTCCCCCTATGTCGGTCGCCGTTTGCAGGATTACTTTCAGACAGGTAGAATCCCAGACTGCAGCGATTGTTCCGTTGGGCTGCGGCGTAAGTTGAATGTCCTGACAAAACCCGCCAAAGGGTGCGTTGAGCCGGGCAGATTGATCGATGGCCGGGATGGAATAGTTTGGTGGATCGACAAAATCAAGCACATTGGTCAGATCGTTCGCCGCGGCGTCGCGGACTGCCAGCGCCGGCAGGCCCCAGCGG
>JANXQE010000580.1 GCA_025356925.1 Limisphaerales bacterium
CTCTATAGCTTCACGGGCGGCGTGGATGGAGCTCAACCGCAAGCGGGCTTGATTTTGGCCGGCGAAATTTTGTATGGGACGACGTCCACCGGTGGCAGCTCGGCCGCTGGAACAGTGTTTAGCCTCTCTCTGTCGGGCGGCGCGGGGAGCGGACTGACCATAAATCCGCTCGGACCGAATGTCGTTTTGACCTGGCCGACAAATGCGACGGGGCTAACGCTGCAATTCGCTACGAACCTGGTTCCAACTGTGAGCTGGGCCGTCGTCTCTCCTGGGCCGACCGTCGTCAATGGGCAGAATAACGTCACCAACCCAATTGCAGGCTCGCAAAAGTTCTATCGACTCTCTCCGTAGGGGTCTGCAACGCCGAGGAAGCGTGGCGGGCCAACGCTCCGCATCCCGTTTAACGCTTGCGATGAAGCGGCCGCAAGAACCTCTTTACAAGTCGAGAGAGCTGGCCTAGAGAAAGGGGAATGAAAACAGGGTTGCAGATTGCCTTTGTCGCGTCGTTGGTGGCCGGGTGTGCTGCCCCAAGCCATTTCAAGAACGATCCGCGCGCGGCGGTAGTCGGCCCGAATTACCTGGATTACATCGAGCACTATCCGAGGGACCGAGACACTCAATACTACTATCCGCATCTCGCTGCCACCGAAGCAAAGACTGCGGAGGCCTCGAGTGCGGAAGGTCCTGGCTCGGTGCCGGCCAATATTCATGCGTTGATGACCCGGACGGCAAAAGAGTCGCCTTCGGTTCAGAAAATCGAAGGCGAAGGTTGGCCGGAACTGCAGCGCAAGGGAATTCGGTTTTAAGGAAAAGGCTGATTCGCCTTCAGGGTGGGAGGAAGCGCACCTGCCGGTAATGGCACATTGGCGCTGCTGCCTGAAAAAGGCATAAGAACTTCAATCAACAGGACATTTCGGCGGTTTCTCGGCTCATCTGTCAGTTGACATTTTGGAGGCGATGCATCCAGGCGAGTCGTATTTTAGAACGGTAACAATTGTACACCTGGCAGTTACGAACTGATCTGGCGCGGGCTTCCTGACCAGAGCTCGCGTTGCACCCGCCGGCGATTCTGGTCAGGAAAATGCTGTCAATCAGGTCGATTTATGACCATAAAAAGCATTTTGCTGGCGGTCACGGACCCCCAGACGTTAGTTGACATTTCCCAGGCCCTAGGCGCCGGGTGGGACGCAACCTCGGTTGCCAGCGAGGCGGACGCCTTGGCCCAATTGGAGGAGCGCTCATTCGATGCGCTCCTGGTGGACTTCAATTTGGGCTCACCCGACGCGAGCGAACTGCTGAATCAGGCATTGGAAAAGCGTCCGGAAACGATCCGATTTTTGCTAGCCTATGAAGCAGATCTGGCGCTGGTCGCTGCAAAAGTTCTCGGCTCGCACCACATCCTTCCCAAGCCTATCGAACCGGCTTCACTCAAAAGCAGGGTCGAGAATGCCGTAAACGAAGCGAACCCCGACCAGACTGGCAATGAACCAGCCAAAGAAGTCGGCGCCGCACCGACCATCCCGTCCGTCTATTCCGAGGTGATCAAAGCCCTTGACTCGCCGGGCGTTACGAACGAGCAGGTGGGGGAGATCATCGCCCGGGACGGGGCGCTGACGATCGAAGTGTTGAGGCTGACCAAATCGGCCTACATGGGCTTGGCCGGCAACCTCAGCGACCCGGCGGAAGCGGTGGAATCGCTGGGGTTAGAAACAGTGAAAGCGCTCGTCATGGCTCTTCGGTTTCTTGCCGAGCACAGCCACTTGAGACCCGGGTATTTGTCCGTCGACCAAATCTGGCAGCACAGCACCAACGTGGCGCAAATCGCGCGAGACTTGGTGCTTTTCGAGACCAAGGATCGAGCGCTGGCTTCGCAGGCCCTCGCCGCTGGACTGCTCCACGATCTCGGCAAGGTCGTGCTGGTCACGAACTTTGATGATTTGTACGGACGAGTCCATTCCCTCGCGCGCAAACAACCCGTTCCCCTGTGGGAAATTGAAAAAGAAATGTTTGGTGCCAACCATGGCGAAATCGGGGCCTGCCTGGTAGGAATGTGGAACATGCCCAGCTCCATCGTCGAGGCCGCGGCCTTCCACCATGAACCTCCCTTGGGTGAGAGCGAGCAGATGACTCCACTGGCCGCCGTCCACATCGCTAACGTCCTCGAACACGAGCTCCGGGCTAGTGACGAATACCGGGTGGCTCCTATAATTAATACGACCTTCCTCAACGAGCTAGGGCTGCTGCAACGGCTACCAGTGTGGCGCGCCACATCCGCAAACCGCCGCGGTGCTGCAAAACAACAGTCACACGTCGAGTCGCCCGAAACGGATCAGTCGGGAGCGGTTACCCCGGTGCTCGAAAGCACGCCATCGTCGCGGACTGCGAATCACCTCCCGGGACCCACCGCCGCAACACGGACCACCACTTCAGGGCAGCCGAGCGAGGATTCAGGCGAAACAGTTCCTGCTTCTCGCGTTGTGCAAAGGCGCTGGGTTTACGCCGGTGTTGCCGCCGGAATCTTGTTTTTGCTAGCCCTGTGGCTTCGAATACAACCGACCCTCGACGAGTCTGCGCCGGTTTACGCCCGGACACCCGCCACCAGTCCGGCACCTGCGGTTGTCTCCTCGACTCCACCAACAGAAACAGCTCCTCCAGCCGCTCCAGAAGTTACACCCGCCACGGCCGTTCCCGAGGCAACTCCGGCAACGAGTGCTTCATCCGTTCCCGAACCGGTGATTCCCGAGCCTGCACCCGAGCCAACTCCGGCGATTGCTTCCCAAGCGACTGTTACGAACATCCCGGCCCCCAGCTTGCTGCCGAAGCAAAGCGCGCCGCCGGATTTCCGACTCAACGGTATTATTTATACTGTCGCCCGCCCTTCGGCGATCCTGAACGGCGAAACCGTTCACGTCGGGGACGAGCTGAGCGGCGCAACTGTGATCAGCATCCGCCAGAGTGATGTGACGCTGCAGATCAACGGCCTCCTCAAGACCTACTCCCTGCGGTAAAGGTTGACGGTAAGGGCCCGCGCTCACCCCTGCCCTCTCCCCCGGGGAGAGGGAGCAGCCTTG
>JANXQE010000300.1 GCA_025356925.1 Limisphaerales bacterium
GCGGGTGGTCGCACTGAAAATCCTGCCTCCCGGCATCGGTGAAGATTCGGCCTTCTCCGATCGATTCGCCCGTGAGGCCAAGGCAATGGCCAAGCTGAATCATCCGGGCATCGTGACCATCCATGATTTCGGCCACGCCGAGGGGCTTTACTACTTCATCATGGAATTGGTGGATGGTGCGAGTTTGAGGCTTTTGATGCATAACGGACGGGTATCTCCGCGTGAGGCGCTGGCCATTGTGCCGCAGATCTGCGATGCGCTCCAATATGCGCACGACCAAGGCATCGTCCATCGCGATATCAAGCCGGAGAACATCCTGCTGGATCGACAGGGCCGGGTTAAGGTGGCGGATTTTGGTTTGGCCAAGCTAGTTGGATCGGCCAACGAGAATGAGTTGGTCGCTGGTGGGGCGACGACCGATTCAAGCAGTTTTACCGAGGTGGGCAAAGTGATGGGCACGCCGCGTTACATGGCACCTGAGCAAGTGGATCATCCTGGCCAGGTTGACCACCGCGCTGACATTTATGCCTTGGGCGTGGTGTTCTACCAGATGCTGACCGGCGAATTACCAGCCAAGCGCATCGAGCCGCCATCCAAGAAGGTTCAAATTGATGTGCGGCTGGATGAAGTGGTGCTTCGTGCGTTGGAACAGGAGCCTGAGCGCCGCTACCAGCAAGTCAGCCAAGTCAAGACTGAGGTTGAGAGAATCTCAGGTCAACTCACCGAAGGGCCGACCGCCACAACCAAACTCAGCTTACGCACATCCGATAATTCCGTTCCCTCGAAGGCGAAAGTGGCAGGAAGGAACTTTTCCCGCTTAAGGGATGCGCTGACGATGACGCTAATGTCTCCGCAGACATGGGTTCGCAGAATCGCCATAGTTGAGCGGGACATTGTCCTGCCGATAAAGGCGGCAGTAGCCGTTATGCTTTTCCAGTTTCTCCGCAGTGGCCACTGGTTCACTGAAGCGCCTCGCATTATGGGTGTAGATACCAGTATTTGGGTGCTTGGGCGTTTTTTTTGGTTCTACGTTGGCCTCAACTTGGCAACCGCGGCTACGCTCCTAGTCATTCAAAGGCTGCCGGTGAGGCTGGCGCAAACCATTGTTTTCATTAACTGTTTGGTCGACGGGTGCTTCCTGGCGACGTTGACAGTCGTGACAGATGGGTTCGCCAGTCCCCTCTATTGGATGTTCCTGGGTTTGATCGTGCGCGGCGCTGTCATTACTCCGCGTGCCGGGACGCAACTCCTTCTCAATCTCACCCAGAGCGCATTCTACCTGGCCGCGGGTGTCTTCGGCTCGTTCTTGGCTGGGAGCTTGCCCGTCACGGAAAGTCGCATCGTGGAACTTTACGCACCAGACGGTCCTACGGAAAACGGGCTGAGGGTCACCGTCTTGTTGGTAATCACCGTCTGTTGCTACGGTGGTCAGGTCCTACTCCGGCGATCCCAGGCCGAAGCCAATGCGATCTGAACCATAGTGACACGGACGATGCGAAAGGTTCCGGCACGTGTCGCTGGTCGAGGCCTCGCGCCGGATGCCAGGCTTTGAGAGCGACCAACGACAGCATCGCTCTGCGCCCGGGGTTGAAGCATGCCAAGG
>JANXQE010000789.1 GCA_025356925.1 Limisphaerales bacterium
CGAAGAATGGGGTTGGCTAAAGCAAAAGCTGGCAGCCTCCGACAATTCGAAGTGCGGTATTAGGCAGGGGACACTTGGCGCGTTCGCAGACAGAGGCGATACGACAATCTTAGATCCAAAGAAGTTCGTCATGAGGGCGCACGTCTCTTAGCTATGCCATCCCCCGGTAGACGCGACGGCGTCACTTGGTCATCGCCGCCAAGCGCTTTTGCAATTCCTCTGGCGATACGTCCTCGACATGCGTGGCTACATTCCAACTATGACCAAACGGATCGGAGAACATGCCGGAGCTGTCGCCGTAAAACTGCTTTTCCACCGGCCTTACTTGTTTTGCACCATTCGCAACGGCTTTGGCGAATACCGCATCCACATCTTCGACATAGAGATGGAGGCACACTGGCGTGCCGCCAAAGGTTTGCGGGCTTTTTGCGCCTCGTTCGGGACATTCATCGGCCAGCATGACGACTGAACCACCGATTTCGATTTCTGCATGGCCGACCTTGCCCTCAGGGGTCGGCAGACGCATCCGCTCGGTGGCGCAGAATACGGTCTTATAAAACTCAATCGCCTTGGCTGCACCTTCGATAATCAGATACGGGGTAACACTGGTGTAACCATCTGGAATAGGTTTGATGCTCATAAATTTTCTTTGGTTGGGTTCTCGGTCAATGTGTTTCACATTTCCAACAAATCAAGGAAATTTAGGCGCCACACACTCTACGTAGGGTTCGACCGTCAATCAGCTTGCGACGGCGAAAAACCTACACCCGACCGGCCGGCGACCGTTGGCAAATTCCGGGGAACAAACCTCCTTCTCAACCCTAAAACCTCATGGTGTACAATTGGCGACCGTCGCAAATGCACAACCCGGAACGAGAACCTCCAAATCCAGTCCGCAGGCCATGAAGAAGTTTATCAGAGACAAAGCAACCCAGGCGTTCCTAACGAAGGCTTGTGGTTGGGCTCGTAACGTCCTCTTGGCCGAGCAATTCGCGGACGCTCGCGCCGCCGATCTTGCTCGCGATGCCTACCGCTTGCGGGGTTGCGAGCTGTATTATTTGGTCGGAGAGGCTCCTTCGGAACTCCATGATTTCACGATCCGAATTGATGACTTTCCTACTGCTCCTCCGACCCGCCGAGTTCGCATTCGAAGACCCCCTGGACCCTGAGAATGAGCACTTAAACCATACCTGGCTACTCGAGCCTCGCCTTTCGATTCCCGAGGAGCGGCTGCTCCCCGTGACGAACAACGATGCCAGATCGGTTCCAAAATGAACGCGCTGGATCTGAAAAGCAGGTTTGGTCGACGATCCGCCAAATGCGCAGAGCGCGTAGCATTTCGCAAGTAACCACGGCCAAGAGCGCGCAGGTGAAGCGGACTTACCTGAACGGCATTGGAACCGACAAAGCGAACCTGACGCTCCAGACCATGTCGCGGATTGCGGACGCTTTCGATTTGTGCAACATGTCTCGTGTCCGCCGAGTTCGCAGGCCGACGCTACGCGGCTCACCACCGCCTTCAGCATCTGTCTTTGATCACCTCCCACTTTGCTCAACATCTTGCTTCAACCCAGCGTTGAAGTCGGTGGCTTGAAGCAGGTCTTCGAGCCGCAAGTGCATGCGATAGCGCCAATAGTTCTGCGCATCGGCAGGAACATTAATCCGTTCTTCCGCAGGGTTGGGCCGGCGAAGGTGTTGGTCCATCCCGAGCAGGTCCTGCAATTGAAAGATGCTCCACATCGCGGGTGACGTCAGGTGTTGTTGCACGATCTTGCGACTAATCCAAGGGTCGCATTCCTCGGGCGCCGGGCCCGATAACCCGAGTTCATGGTTGTAGAAGCGTTGGATCACGCTCCGATCTTCGTTCCACCAACCCCGAAGGGTGCTCGTGTCATGCGTCGAAGGTGTCACGACGCTGAGGTACGGGGCGTCTTGGGGACGGGAAAACTCGTGCTCCGAGGTTTTCGGCATACGCTGCACTTCGAGACTGAGCAATCCGAGCTGTTTAAGGGCCTGGGGTACGCACGCCGGTACCATCCCGAGATCTTCACCGCACACGAGCATGTTGGTCGCGCGCTTCAGAGTTGGCAGCTTTTGCATCGCTTCTTTCATCCAGAACTCGTCCTGTCGGCGGAAAAAGTAATCGATATAGAGCTCCCGCAACTGACTTTGGCTGTGCGCATCGAAATCTTTGAACGAGGAGGTCGTTTCAATCGAAAATCGAAAATGGAAATCCTCTCCCGGCCTTTGCTCCTCATCAAACAAGATCACGTTGCTGATCAGGTCGAACAGCCCTTCCCGAAGCCTTGCGTGGTGCGCATTCCGCTCCAGCGCGGCAAAGTGCGCTTCCACCTGCCGTTGAGTCGCGAACTCCGGGTTAAGCGCAAACGTGCCCGCTCCGGTTGGGTTAAGAAAGCGGCGTTTTACCACTTCTCCCGAGGCCGCATCAAAGATCTCCGCCAGCACCTTATCGGTAATAAAGGGCTTGGTGTACCGGTCGCGGTCGAAAGTGAGTCCCCGGCGGGCAAATTCATCCACGTGGACGGGGATTGCCGGGACGAAATGTCCCATGATCCCCTCGACCGCGTGCACTGGAATACTCCAAATGCGGAAAAAGCCCAGGATATGGTCAATTCGGAACGCGTCGAAGTAATTGCCCATTTGCCCGAATCGCTGCTTCCACCATGCGAATCCGGTGGCTTTCATGCGCGGCCAGTCGTAGGTGGGGAAACCCCAATTCTGGCCTTTGATCCCAAACGCGTCCGGAGGTGCGCCGGCCTGCATCTCCATGCGGTAAAGCTCCGGTTGCTGCCAGGCATCCGCGCCGTGGCGGCACACGCCGATGGGGATGTCGCCCTTGAGGATAACGCCCTTGCTATGCGCATACTCGGTGGCTTCCCGGAGTTGCTGGTGCAGGTGGTACTGCATGAAAAAACTGAGTGCCACTTCGTCCCACGCTGCTGACCCCGGAGTGGCCAGCGCGGCAATCTGCTGCGGATCGTAATCCCGCTGACTCTCCCAGCGCTTGAAGTCCGGCGTGCTATTCTTATCCCGGAAGTAACAAAAGACGGCATAGGGCGCGAGCCAGTGCTTGTTGGCCTCAAAAAACCGTTGGTAGTCGCGCGACTTAAGGGTGGCTGCTTTTTGTCGTCGGTAGAGTTCCCGAGCCAAAGTCAGCTTTCTGCCCATCACCGCCTCGTAATCGAGATCCTTGAGAGCATTGAGCCGCTTTCTCTCCGCCTCCGCCTCCGCCAGCAAGCTCCGGTTGGCGGTCGAGGCAACCCGGCTCAGATTCAAATAGAGCGGATGCAGTGCAAATGCTGAAATCGCCGCGTATGGGTAAGAATCGGCAGAAGTGTGAGTCGCGCTGGTATCGTTGACCGGTAGGATTTGGATCAGCTTCAGTCCGACCTCGTGGCACCAGTCCGCGAGGGGCTTCAGATCCGTGAACTCGCCCACTCCGAAGCTCGATTGACTGCGCAAACTAAAAACAGGAATCGCCACGCCGGCTCCGTTCCACGTCCTGGGGGCTAGCGACGCGAAGCCGTCGTTGAGGATTGTCTGCTTTCTCGGGCCAATGGCGTCATCGAGCGAGCGGTTACTTCCACGCTCGTACTCAAGGAATCTGTTCTGGGCGATGTCGAACACGCCGTATTTGTATTCGACGGGGAAAGACACTCCGGTCAAGTCGAGCGCTGCCGTCAGCCAGTCGTCCCCGGTGTGCCGGTTCAGCAAGGTAGGGTGCGTTATATCCCAGTTCCCCAGTTCGGCGGCGCTTCCCAGCAAACATAACGTTTGATCGTTTTCCAGCAACGGGGCTTTGACCCTGAAGACGTGTGTGACCAACGGCGGCGTCGGCAAACGTGCCTCCGGCTTGAGCGCCTTGAGCAACACTTCCCCGAACGGCTCGGTATAAAACGCGTTCTCGTGAAACCCTGGGTAGTTCCAGCAATCGACGATTAACACCTCCTCGTGCGTGAATGCCGCGGGATTGAACACCCGGCCATTTCCCCAGTCCGCAAGCAGGGAACCATCCGGCGAACGAAGGAGGTAGCGATACGTGATCTCAGCGTCTGGCCCACCCCCTCGCGGGAACACAATCGTCGCCCGCCAAAACTGTTCGCTCGCATACTCGAGCGGGATCGCCGCTCGCTCCTCGTCATAGCCCAACGCCTCATGGTTTCCGGTGATGAAGAGGGACTGCCCCGGATAGGTGTGAAACCGTAGCTGGAAAGTCAATCTCACGCCGTGAGTCTAGGCAAGGTATCTTCCATTGCCAGCCGGAAACCGATTCATTTGCTCCTGGTGCGTTGGAGCGGCGCGCGAATTTCGCCTGCCGGGCGAGTCTGACCGCTCGCGGGAGTCTTCAGTTCCTGCGAGGCACAGAGCTGAGTTCTCAGCCTCGGGAGGCCGCGCCGACGGGACGAGACTACCTGCCGCCGTCGGAACTGTTCGCGATGCGGAAGTGCGCCGCCACGCTCACGGATTGACGCGGTCCACACCTTCAAAAGTGATCTTCACGGGCTTGATCAATCCCTGGTCATCGAACTCCATTCGGTCGACGCAGACGACACGATGATTGCCGTCGGTCTCGCCAAGGGGGCGGCGATGATAGACGATGTAGTATTCATCTTTGACCGGGAGCTTAATGACGGAATGGTGACCCGCACCCGTGGCAACGGACGGGTCTTGCTGGAGAATTTTGGCAATGCGTTTGAACGGACCAAGCAACGACCCGGACATCGCATAAGCGACGGAGTAGTCGGGTCCGGTCCAGCCGCCTTCGCTCCACATCAGATAATACTTTCCGTTGCGGATGAACATGAACGGTCCCTCGACGTAACCTTCGGGTGTGATTTCCTTGAAAATGCCTCCATCGCTGAAGGGTTGGACCGCCCTGAAGTCGTCTTGAAGTGGAACGATATTGCAGTGCCGCCAACCCCCGTAGATCAAGTAGTATTTGCCGTCACGGTCTTTGAACGCGTACTGATCGATGGGTTGAGCGCCGTTATGAAAGCGTTCGATCAGGGGTTTGCCGAGGTAGTCGTGGTAGGGTCCATCAGGTCGGTCCGCTACGGCGATCCCAATACCGCCGATTTGTCGATCGTTCTGAATATCGTTCGCGCCGAAAAAGAAATAATAGCGCCCACCTTTTTCGACGACCGAAGGTGCCCACATCGCGCGATGGGCCCAGGAGACGGTGTTGGTACCGAGGATCCGGCTGTGTTTCGTCCAGGTCACAAGGTCCGGTGAGGAGAAGGCATCGAAAAACGTCTGCTCTCCATACGAAGCCGAGTAAGTGGGGAATATCCAAAACCTTTTGCCGAAGACCGCACCCTCGGGGTCCGCGTACCACCCGGGAAAAGCAGGATTGCCGGACCGGTGAGCCGCAAGGGGTCCAGAGGATTGAGCTCGGCAACCAAACACGGGGCTCCCAAAGGCAACGGACAGGCAAATTAAAAACAGGGATGGCTTATCGAAGAGCGCGTTTTCAGGCATAGTTTTGTGGTCGAGCAGCAAATTCAGCACCAAGCAGAAAGACGGGTCAAGTGGCAAAGCGATTGAACCGGCCTGGACCGGTGCTTCGCGTGCCCGAAAGCTGGGTTCTTTTCTCCTGTTTGGCCGCTCGATTCGTATGACAGAGTTGTAAAACTCTAATCGCCCTAGTAAGATACTCTGCAGCCCTATGTTGTATCCCGTGGCCCCTCGGACAGATTGGTTGTTGGGGATCTTATTGCTCTGCACCTCGGGCGCTTTGGCGTCGGATACCACCAGCAAGGGCGCGCCCCTCGACTTCAATCGCGACATCCGTCCGATTTTTTCTGAGCATTGTTATGCTTGTCATGGGCCGGACGAACAAAAGCGGAAGGCCGGTCTTCGATTCGATGTCGCCGAAAATGCATTCCAGGAACTCAAATCGGGTAATCGCGCCTTGGTGCCTGGGGATTTGACCAAGAGTGTGCTGGTGGCGCGAATCAGCACTGCTGACCCTGACGAGGTCATGCCGCCGCCCAAGTGCAACAAGCCACTCAAGGCCGAACAGGTTGTTTTGTTGAAACGATGGGTTCAGGCCGGCGCGCAATGGAAAAAGCATTGGTCGTTTATTCCGCCCGAGCGTCCGGCTTTGCCCGCCATCAAAAATCGGAAGTGGCCCCGCAACCCGATCGACTATTTTACCCTTGCCCGCCTCGAAAAGGAAAACCTTAAGCCGAATCCCGAAGCCGACAAACCCACGTTGATCCGACGAGCCACGCTCGACCTGACTGGATTGCCGCCGACGATCGAGGAGGTTGACGCATTTCAGGCCGACAAATCGCGTGACGCCTACGAAAAGCTGGTGGATCGTCTCCTGGCTTCACCTCATTACGGCGAGCGGTTAGCGCAGAACTGGCTCGACCTCGCGCGGTACGCCGACACGAGCGGGTATCACTTCGACGGCGTGCGTTTCATGTGGCTTTGGCGCGATTGGGTCATCAACGCCTTCAATGACAATCAGCCCTACGACGAGTTTACCATCGAACAGCTCGCGGGCGATCTGTTGCCACATCCAACCCGGTCACAGCGCGTCGCAACCGGCTTTGTCCGCAATAACATGACCAACGACGAAGGTGGGGCGGATCCCGAGGAGTATCTCAATAAATATGTGGTGGATCGCGTCAATACCGTTGGTGCCGTGTGGATGGGCCTCACGGTGGGCTGCACGGAGTGTCATGATCATAAATATGACCCGATGACGACCAAAGAGTTCTACCAGCTATGCGCATTCTTCCACAACGTGCCGGAGAAAGGGCTGGATCGCATTCGCACCGACAATCCGCCACCGCGCTTGCCCGTCCCCTCCTCGGAGCAGGCCGTGAGGTTCGTGGAAGCGGACTTCGCTTTGAAAGATGCCGAAAAGACGCTGCAGGATCGAGCCAATGAGCTGGGTGAGACGCAGGAGAAATGGGAACGCGAAACCAGTGCCAAGCCCCTGCCAAAACCCAATGAGGACGGCCTCGCGGCCCGCATTCAGTTCGACGGTTCCCTGGCCATCACCTCAGCGCCACCGACGGGGGAAGGCAAGGTCGTCAATGCGGAACAACCGGAGTTCGCGGAGGGCCGCCTGGGCAAAGCGCTCAAACTCGACGGCAAGGCCTTCGCCGAGTTCGGGCCGCTCACCAGGGTGGATCGGACCAACACGTTTACCTATGGGGCCTGGGTAAAACCCGAAAGTGATGGCGCGGTCTTGAGCCAGGTGGAGAAAGGTCCAGGCTTTCGCGGGTTTGATCTGCTGTTCGCGGATGAACATTTCCAAGTGCACCTGGCCAGTTCTTTGCCCGACGATGCGTTGCAGGTCCGGACGAAAGACAAGTTCTCCAAGATTCAATGGTGGCACGTCCTGGTGACCTACGACGGGTCGAGTAAAGCGGCGGGCTTGACAATTTATGTCAACGGTCGCAGCCGCGAGTTGGAGATCGAGAAGGACAAACTCGCCGGCCCGATTACAAACAACGAACCGCTGCGCATCGGGGCGCGCAATGGCGAAGCAATCCTCAAGGGACTGGTGAACGATGTCCGTTTCTTCCAGAGAACGGTTTCGAGCGACGATGCACGCACGCTGGCCTTGCAGGGTTACTTGCCGGTCCTCGCCAAATCTCGCGGCAACCGAACCGATGAGGAGCGCAGTGAGCTGGAACGCTTCTACAAGGAGAACTACGCCGCGGATTATTTGCGCTCCGAGTCCGCGCTCGCGGAAGCGCGCAAGAGGAAGGAAGAGTTTTACAACAAGATTCCAACGACGTTAATCATGGAGGAGATGACGCCTGCCCGCGAGACGTTCGTCTTGGTGCGCGGCGATTTCCGCAACAAAGCTGAGCGAGTCTCGCCCGGCACTCCGGCGATCCTGCCGTCGCTGGCGGAAGGCCCGGCCAACCGCCTGACGCTCGCGCACTGGCTCGTTGCCAGGGAGAATCCGTTGATGGCCCGAGTCACCGTTAACCGCTACTGGTCGATGTTCTTCGGCACTGGTTTGGTGAAAACGATCAACGACTTTGGCACGCAGGGCGAATGGCCCAGCCATCCGGAGCTGTTGGACTGGCTAGCGGTACAGTTCCGTGATGGCAGCGCACTAACGACGAAGGCGGAACGTGGAACACGCCAGGAGCGACGCGACTCCTTTGATCACCCGGTTGGTCCCTGGGACGTAAAACGACTCGTTCGCCTGATCCTGACCAGCGCTACCTATCGGCAGGCCGCGGCGGTAACTCCGGAGAAACTTGAGCGCGACCCTTATAACCGGCTGTTTACCCGCGGCCCGCGCGTCCGCCTGGACGCCGAATTTGTCCGTGACAACGCGCTGGCCGTCGCCGGGCTGTTGAACACCAACATTGGCGGGCCGAGCGTGAAGCCATACCAGCCACCTGGCATCTGGGACGGCGTTGACGCCAAATACGAGCAGGACCAAGGTGACGCGCTCTATCGACGAGGGCTGTATATCTTCTGGCGGCGCTCGGCACACTATCCGTCGTTCGCTACGTTCGATGCGCCGAGTCGCGAAGTCTGCACCTTTCTCCGCCAGCGCACGCAGACACCGCTCCAATCGCTGGTGCTCATGAACGATCCGTCGTACGTCGAAGCCGCGCGTGGCCTCGCAGAAAGGGTCTTGCGGGAAGAACCCAAAGATCACGACAAGCGCCTCGTGCGCGCTTTTCGGCATACGCTTGGCCGCGTGCCGCAGTCGGACGAAACCGCGGTGTTGCAGAAAACCTACGCGCAACAACTCACTCACTTTCTTGAAGATCCCGAGGCGGCGAAGGCGTTGCTGAAGGTCGGGGACTCGCCCTTGCCAGAACCGGCAAATCCGGCCGAGCTCGCTGCGATGACCGCCGTAGCCAACGTGTTGCTGAACCTCAACGAGACGATCACCAAATAGCTGCCATGTATTTTCAAGAAGACCTCCAGAGGACACTCAGCCGGCGCGCGTTCTTGTCCCGCGGCACCACCGGAGTGGGCGCGCTCGCCTTGAGCTCATTGCTGAACCCGCGACTCTTCGGCGCTGAAGCGGGCGGCGAGTCGAAATCCAAAGGCGCACTCAAGGCGCTGCACTACTCCCCAAAAGCCAAACGCGTCATCTACCTGTTTCAATCCG
This sequence comes from Limisphaerales bacterium, assembly GCA_025356925.1. Taxonomy (GTDB): domain Bacteria; phylum Verrucomicrobiota; class Verrucomicrobiia; order Limisphaerales; family UBA8199; genus JANXQE01. Next base: position 9,128 of record JANXQE010000789.1, read on the forward strand.
GCGCGCCGTCCCACCTGGACCTGTTCGATTCGAAGCCGAAGCTGAAGGAGATGACCGGGGTGGAGCTGCCGCCGAGTATCCGGAAGGGCCAGCGCATCACGGGGATGACGGCGGGGCAGGCAGTGCTGCGTTGCGTCGGCTCGCCTTTCGAGTTTAAACGGTACGGCAACTCCGGCGTTGAGCTGAGCAGCTTGTTGCCCAACATCGGCGGCATCGCGGATGACATCACCGTCATCCGGTCAATGTTCACCGAACCAATCAACCACGATCCCGCGGTTACGTTCATGGCCACGGGCAACCAACAGCCGGGCCGGCCGACCATGGGGGCCTGGCTGGCTTATGGGTTGGGCAGCGAGAACGAGGACCTGCCGGCGTTTGTGGTGCTGACCAGCGGCAGCG
>JANXQE010000798.1 GCA_025356925.1 Limisphaerales bacterium
GGCCAACCCGGGCGTCATCATTTACGACGTCCAGATCGACCTCCTCACCGAGCGGGAATTCGGCAAATTCGCCCAAAACACCTGGAACCGCGGCCGCGCGTCCCAGCCCGAACCACCACCGCCGACCCCAACGACCAACCCCAGTTGATTGCGTCCCTCCACACTCGACCGCACCGCAAGCCCGGCGATGGAGCCTCCTTCGGACGACCTGCTCGCAAGCTGGGGCGGGGGGCGACTCGCAGGTCGGCTCTACCCCCATCGCGGACCTTGTTCCGCTCGTCACGGTTGCAATCCGACCACCGCCAACCCAATTCCGACTGGTCGGGTAAGGAGATGACCTTGCGGTCACCTCCTCCCCTCAGAACCGGACGTGAGACTTTCGCCTCATCCGGCTCAAGCCGCTACAAAGCCCCGCGTGAACGGAGCCGGTTTCACAACGGTTTAATCCCGGCTTGTTGGCGGGTGATGCCAAACTTCTTGTGGAATGCACGTTCCAGGAAGTAAGGCTGCCACTGTGGGTCGAACGGATTGGCGTCCCGCCGGATTTTGACATGACGCCGGATTTTGGTTTCGCCCGCATACACAAGGCGCAACCATACCGGGTTGCCATCCGCGGTTTGCTTGTCCGTCTTAGCCGCAAACGTCCAAGCTCGGTTGCTCAGGGCTGGGAAACAGTGCTTCTTGACCCAGTCGCGTGATTTCTTGGGGTGTCTGCGTCTGGCCCACCGCCAGAGTGCCCGCCAGATTTCATGGTCCACCCGGTTGAACGTCTCCTTGGCCGCACCGTGTTGGTGGTAGTTGGCCCAGCCACGAATGACGGGGTTTAACTGGCCAATCAACACCGTTTGGCTGACGGATTTGTTCGCCTCGATGATTCCACGGATTTTCTCCATAAACGCGTGCGTGTTTTTCTTCGACGGTGTCACCAGAGGTTTGCCGTCGTATTTGCGGAGGTTTTGTCCGAGGAAGTCGAACCCCTCGTCAATATGGATGATGCGCGTCTTGTCGGCCGAGAGCGTCAGCCCTCGTTCCTTCAAGAATAGCTCCACCAAGGGGCGAACTTCATTTTCCAGCAGTTCTTTTGAGTCACCGGTGATGATGAAGTCGTCCGCATATCGAACGAGATTAACCTTGGGCGTCCAATTTCCGCCGTCTTTCCACTTCCGCCTGGGGAAGTGTTCGGTCAGCTGATTTTCTAGTCCGTCCAGGGTCATGTTCGCCAGCGTGGGCGAGATGATCCCGCCTTGCGGCGTACCCGCTTCGGTGGGAAACAAGGTTCGATTTTCGATATAACCGGCTTTCAACCATTTTTGGAGCACCACCTTGTCCGAAGGGACGTGGTTGAGCATCCATTCATGGCTGATGTGGTCGAAGCAGCCTTTGATGTCGCCTTCCAGCACCCACTGTGGCGAGCAACCCCGGCACAGCGTGTTAAAACACTGTTGGAGCGCGTCCGCAGTGGAGCGTTTCGGTCGGAAGCCATAGGAGTTGGGATCGGCGGTAGTCTCCGCAATGGGTGCCAGTGCCAGCAGATATAACGCCTGCATGGCGCGGTCTTTCATCGTGGGTATGCCCAGCGGTCTTTGTTTTCCATTGGCTTTCGGGATAAGGACGCGGCGCAATGGCAGCGGCCTGTATCCTCGACGTTGCAACGACCCGATGGCCGTGAGTTTGTCCGCCAGAGTTGTCCAGCTTACGCTGTCCACTCCCGGCGTCCGTCTGCCTTGATTTTCCGTCACTCGTTTCACGGCCAAGGCTTTGCCGGAAAACGAGCAGGTCAGCAGCCGTTGCAAAGTTTTCACCTTGCCCCAGCGGCCTTCCCGTGTTGCCTTTACGATACGTGCTTGCAGCCTCCCGACCTGACGTTCACACCGGACCCAATTAATCTGTTCCCAGTGTGTCGCCTTGCCAGAGGACGCGCACATGGATGAATCCACGTTCATTTGCTTTTCCTCTCGTTGAAGGTTCTACAGGTTCTCTCGTAACGATTGACCATGCTGGAAGTCAGCCCGCTTGCGCGGCGGGGTTGAAACTGCAGCCCCTATCCGTCCGATTACAGGACGGCATTGGCTTTCTCCAGCGTTCCTCTGCCCGTCATCCCCTCAACGCTCCTTGCGGAGTCGCCTGCCTCCAAAAGGCGGAATGCCGGGTTTACCATGTTCCTCTTGAACAGCGATGAATGATTTAGCCCCTGCCTCTGCACCGGCAGTCGTAATATCCGTGTGCCCGCATGCTGAAGACGGGCAGCCTGACTGCGTACCGTTTTGGTTGGAGCCTGTCAGCGCCTTTGGCTCCTTACATTTGACGATGCTTCCGGCAGTTCACCTGGGTTGGGCGTGTCATCCAGTCTAGCCCTCCGACCGCCTTGACGCTGGCAGCCACAGAAACAACCTCGCAGTCATTTCCGCCCCCGGTCGGGAGAGGTACATTGTCTCGGCAGCTTCCGACCCAACCGTTGCCAGTCACGCCGGTGCCGATAGATTCTGCGGACGGAACCGCGGGTTTGTTTACGATGTGTCCATAACAAACAACTGTTCAAGCGACCTCATGTCGCATTCAGTGAAACTGTCAGTAAACCCCTTTGAAGTGTCAGTGAAACTGCCAGTTACAGATTCTGCCGGTAGGCAAAAATATAGGTGGATTAGGCTGAATTCCCTTGAAATCCATAAGCAAACCGCATATTCTAGCATCAATGAATCGGTCCTCCTTGTCCAATTCTGACCGTTGGCTCCATTTGAAAACCCCATAAAACCCGCATAAATACGAGATGGAATGCACTTCCATTGTCCTCATCTCCATTAGGTAGCAATTTGTGGCAATCGGGCGGAAACCGGGTTTTTTGGCAACCGCTGGCAACCGGCTCTTGGCGGCTCAGTCGAGCCTTTGAGCATTTCGGAAACGAGCCCTCGTAGGTAGAGCCTGGATAATTGGGTGGGGTAATAGCGGACGGCGGTGGTCCGCGTAGTTCTTGTTGTCTTGTGGTGCGTCTGTATAAGTACGATGAATGCCGCGCTCGGCTATGGACATCCATGCAGAAGAAACTCGAGAACAATGCGAATGAAAAACCACAAAGGGAAGGTTGCGAGGCCTGGAGAGGGAAACACTTCAGGACCTGGGCACACGGAGAGGAAAGGGTTAGTTCTTCGAGCAGACGGGTACAGCGTAGACTCGGCTTTTTGGCCCAGGCCGACTGAGCTCGAGTTGGCCAGCCTGGCGGCACGGTTGGCGAGAACTGAAAAGAACGATCCAAAAATGCTGGTCGAGCAGGCCTGGGCCCTTTACATGGAGCGTTGTCAGAAACTAGTGGAGGATTGGTGAGTTTCTGGTAATCGGCGTTGGAGAGTCTGCCAGCGGTTTTCAGAAGGGTGATGGCCTGGCGTTGCCGGTCGTTCAGCTGGAGTTCGGCCAGAACTTTGACAGTGAGCCAGTCACGCCAGAGGGTTACTGTCCATTGGCCGCCGTCCTGGCGGAATTCGGGCTCGGGGAGCCCGGCCTCGCGGCAAATGGCAATCATGTCAAGGGTGCAGGTGACAAGCTTTTCGATGTAGCGCGCCCAGAACAGGGGTTCGGCGGGACGTGATTGCCCCCGGGGAGTGCAGGAAGTGAGGAGTGGCCTGGAGATGATTTGCTAGTTTACTCGACGAGATGTGATTCTTTAACCGCCTGCTGCATTTGCGCAACCTCCTCATCGGTGAGCATGGAGAAGTGGTTTTTGCGTTTGGGGGCGGAGAGCAAGCCTTTGTTTTGAACACACAAGCGGATGAACAAATCGATGAGTCGGTCCGGCATGTCGACGATGGATTGCAGAGCAGACTTGACTGTGTCGTAATTGCGGAGGAAGTCGAGCTCCTTCACGAGGTCGGTTTCGATTACGCGCTCGACGAAGAGAAATAGGGCCTCGGTTTGCGCAGTCATGTCGATGAAGCGGTAGCGCAGCGCGGTCTCGTTTTGAACGGTCATGCCGCCCTGGTGGTCGAGCCTGTATTGAAGGAGGGGCAGCAAAGGAATGGAGAAATTCTCCAAGGCTGTGTCATAGGCTTCCTTGTCTTGAAGCATGGCGGCGGAGACGGGGAAGATGACGCCGGGAGGCGTGAAGCCGCTTCGGGCCAGAATGTTGTGGATCAGGAAGCGGTGGATTCGACCGTTGCCATCCTCGAACGGGTGCATGTAAACGAAGCCAAAGGCGATCGTTGCAGCATGGACGACGGCCTGGACTTTGCCGACCTCCATGCGGCGATGGGCTGCGAACATCCCTTCCATGAGGGCGGCGAGGTCGACCGGCTTGGGTGAGATGAAGTGGATTTTTTCGCGCCAGGAAACAGACTCGCCGACATAGTTCTGGGACTGGCGGTAGTCCGGATCGCGAAAACGTTCGTCCACGATTCGATTTTGAAGCTCGATCAGCTCCGGTTTGGCGAGAAAGTCCTTCTTCTCGGCGGTCGCGAGGAGTGTGATGAAGCGCTCGGTGCGCGAGGCATCGAGGGTGACATTCTCGATTTCGAAGGAAGATTTAGTTTCCTTCGTGTAGAGGTAGCTTAGCGCCCGTCGGAGAATATTGCGTGGGTAGCCATCGAGAAGCTGCCGGCACCTGCCTGAGAGGTCTTTCTTTTCAAAGGCGGCAAGTTTTTCAGTGCGACGGACAATAGGGGAGAATCGGGCGTCGCCGAGAAGGTTGTGATTTACGCGCTGCCGGCGCACCTGGACTGGCTTGGCGGTGTAGTATTCATTCGCTTCGAGGAGATCAACGTAATTGGCGGTGGTGAGGTCTTCAATTGGAATGCGTTTGCCGGTGAGCAGCTCAAAAAGATACCAGACCCGCCGGGCATACTTGCCGGTTGGTTTTGAGCGGATGTAGGCGAGCAATTCGTCTTCCGGGGCCTTTTCAAACAGGGCGGAGAGGATTTCGAGGTTGGTGCCGTCGTATTTGAGGGCGAATTCAAGGTGGCCACCAAAGGAATCCTGCGGCGTGAGGAAGCGCGGATAGACCTCGACGACCTGACCGGCGTCGGTGTAGGTCTTACGGATGGTTGACTGGCTCGTGCGCGAGTGATGCCAGTTTGGAATTACCTGGAGGTTGAACCTGGCAACCAAGGCGTCGTATCCAACCGGGGTGGAACCATTGAACTTGCTATTTACCATGGGGCATTTCTATTAGAAAATCATTACGGAGCGAAAATTATTGTTATAAATCGACTATCTCAAGAGAAAACAATTATAAATTATTAAATCAGTTCGGTGATCGCACTGATACCAACTACATCAGGTTCTCGAAGCGGGCGTGGATGGACTTTATCGAGTACGGGCGGCGTAGCGCACGAGTGATTCGAGCGGCGCAGCGGTCCGGGGTGGCCAGGTCGTGCTCCCACAGCCGGATGACGGTCCCGCCTGCGGAGCGGAGTGATTTTTTGACGGCGTCGTCGCGCTCTCTGTTGCGCCGAAGTTTGGGGAGCCAGTATGCGCGGTTGCTGCCCGACTTGCGGCCATGCTTCGGGCAATCGTGCCCGAAACAGCCGTCAACGAACACGGCGAGACGCGCGCGATGGAAGATGAAATCTGGGCGGCCGAGGAGTAGCTGATGCCTGCGCCAGCCGTTGATGTGGGCAGCGCGCTTTAACTCGGTCGCTTTGTTGCCGCGCGAGCGGATGGCAGCCATGACCTGGCTGCGCTTTGCCTTCGTGAAAACATCTGGCACGCTCGAACGCTAGTGTAGTGTATCATAAATAGCTAGACATATTATCTGCGCTTTTTGCGCTTTTTCCGGACCGACCAGCCGGGCTTAATTTGTTTCGGTTTCACAGTCATCCCATAAGCTAGAAAACCGGGCGGATTTCCATTGTTTTCCAAAGGAATTCGGTACCGGGTCTCGAAACGTGATTTAGAATTTTCTCATGCGCTCACGCCAGCTTCGTTATAGCCGCAACTGTTCGGGTGATCTGCTGTCCCACAGACTCATAGAAACCCTGGGAAATACGCCTGTTCTGGTCGTGCCAGGTTACGGAAGCTACCTCCGGCTGTCCCATAGCGACCTAGCAAATCCAACAGGTCAATTTTCGACCAGAGCACGGCGCGCACAATGGTAAAGAGCCGCGTGAAACTATGCGCCCACTTGGAAATATAACTCAGGTAGCGCAGCAACACATAGACCAGCAGCGCGATCCACACCTGCCAGCGCACCGCGTTGGCATTGTGCCCCAGGAAGTCTGCCAACTGCAGCGTCTGCTTGATTTGTTTAAAGAACACTTCGATCTGCCAGCGGCAACGGTAGAGGTCGGCAACACTGCGCGGACTCCATTGCAGGTTGTTGGTCAAAAACACCATCTCCCGTTCCTCGCCGTCGATCTCCACCAACGCCACAATCCGGCGCATCAACTCGGGCGCTGGCTTGTTGGGGTTGCTCAGCATGATGACCTCGTCCCGAAGGATCTTTTGGTCTTTGGACTCGGGCATCTTCTGGACGACCTCGTAAGCCATGTTGTCTTTGGCCCGGGTCACCCAGAACACGCCGCGGTCGTCCAGGTCCTTCAGATGCCCAAAGTCCACGTAACCCTTGTCAAACAGCACGATTTCGCCGCTCTTGACGCCCGCGCACAGTTCCCACGCCCGCTTGTTGTCGTGCTCTCCGGCCGTATCGATGATGACAAAATTGGGCAGCAAGCTCTGCAAATTCAGCCGCATATGCGTCTTGGCAGCGGCTTTGCGTCGACGGTGCTTGGCCCAATCCATGCAGTTGGCCACCAACTCCATGACCGTGGTGTCCACAACGTGAATCGGCACACGAAAACGAAACGCTGCGCCACGGCGCTTGCCCGCCACAAACCCCGGAGACTGTTCTCCCAGATGAGCCAGGACGGCCCAAAACAATTGTTCGGCCATTTCCGCCGGTCGTTCGCGGTTGGCATTGGAAAAGCCGTTGCGACTGGGCGCCGTTGCACCCCGAACGCTGGCCAGCGCTCCGGAGTGCAGTTGCAACGAGTCGCACACGTCGTTGAGACTGATACTATGGGTAAGTTGGGCGTAGGCTTGGCTCACGACATGGCTCCAAGGTGTGATCGTGCGCGACAGATCCTCAGCGCCAGTAGCTCGGGCGATCTTGGAAACTGTGTGCTGCGGAATGTGATTGCATACCTGTCGCAGAATATTGAACTTGGACCATGTTGGCTCGATTTCTTGTTTTTTCATCCCTGCCTTGTGGCAGGGCTACACGGTCGAGCCAACACTTTTTTTGTCAAAACCGTGGGATGGCTGTGATAATAAATCCCATTGCTCAAAGAGTTCGTCGTAACGGCCGCCCAGGAAGAGTGCGCTAACTCCAGAGTGGCTTCCACGACGACAGGAATGTTAGTTGCCCAGGAGATGGTAAAGCCGAATGCGCTGGGTTGCACTCCAAGGCCTTCGCTGCCCTGCAGGATTACCGGGTACGGCAACGACCATGGAGCAGTAGGCCGACCGGCAAATGTCGAACTCCAACCCAGAGTGCCCGGCAAGTAGTAAATGGTTGCATTATTGCCGCTACTGTTCGAGCTGACACTAGGGGCGTTGCCTTCGAAATAAAGTCCTTTCAAGCCAGGACACCAGTCGAATGCGCCAAACCCGATCGCAGTGACTCTGTTCGGGACAATGACACTCTTAAGGCTGATGCAGTGGTAAAAAGCGCTGACTCCTATGTAGGTGACATGTTGGGGAAAGGTGATGCTCTCGAGGTTATCGCAGTATTGGAACGTCCAGTTACCGATGCTGACGACACTTTCTGGTATGACAACATTGGTCGGGCCGGTGCAGTTCTGAAACAGGCTGTCTGGGAGCTCAGAGATGCCTTCGGGGATGCTCATAAACTTCAGCTTGTCACAAAAACAAAATGCCTCCTCTCCTATCTTCAAAACGGTATTGGGTAAAGTTAGTTCTGTTAGGCCGTGGCAGGATTCGAACGCGGAAGGTCCGATGGACGTAACACTCGATGGGATCGTGATGTTCGTCAAGCCCGTGCAGTAAATGAACGCTTTTTCCCCAATGTTGGTGACGGAGCCGGGAATCGTCACGTTGGTAAGCCCGGTACAGGTATCGAACAGCCCGTAGCTGAGGCTGGTCATCCCGCTTGGGAGGCTCAGACTCGGTAGATTCACGCAATGAAAGAAGGCACTTCCCTCGATGTTCGCAACGCTGTCAGGAATCGTGATACCTGTGAGGTTTGTGCAATCATAAAACACTTGCGTCGCGATGTTGGTGACGCCCTGAGGTATTTGAAAGGAACCACTCCTGCCTGCGGGATACTGAATCAGGCTGGTCTGGTCCTTGTCGAACAGCACACCATCCACGCTTGAATAGAAGACATTACTTGGGTCAACGTTGATTGCACCCAGGCTCGAGCAAGAGGTAAGAGCGCGAATTCCAATGCTGTTAATTTTTGCTGGGATTCTGAAGCTCTTAAGACTGGTGCAGCCGACAAATGCAAAAGGGCCGATGTTGGTAAGGCTCTCAGGTAAGATAATTTCGTTCAAACCACCGCAATACCAAAAAGCCGCCCAACCGATGCTTTTCAACCCCGGCGGAAGAAACACTTGGCGCAGGCTGGCACAGCTCGCGCAAAGATAATCCGGGAGAGAGGTGATTAATGGCGGGACTGTGATATTGGTAATGCCAGACCCACTAAAGGCGCCAACGCCGCCTTCTCCGTTCTCGATCGTAACAATTTGGTCGGACATAGTCACGCTCGATAGGCCAGAGCAGTCAAGGAATGCAACTGGTCCTATGTTAGTGACACTGGCTGGGATTTGATACTGGCCGGATTTTCCGCTTGGAAACCGAAAGAGTGTGGTTTGAAGTTTATCGAACAAAACCCCATCTACACTGCTATATAGTGGGTTAGCGGGGTCAATCGTAATGGAGGTGAGGCCCGGGAAATCTTCGAAAGCTCGGGACCCTATGCTTGTAACGCTTTTAGGAATTGTGACAGCCGATGGAACATCCAGAGGCCACCACCCCCATATCATGTTATCATCTATAGCAGTAACCGCTAATCCGTTTATGGTCTCGGGAATTGACACGTTACCTCCTTGACCCGTGTAAAATTTGATAGTGATCGTCCCGTTATTGGTCGCGTAGTTAAAATCCTGGGCTCCCACTACGCCAATCGTTAGCGACAGCACCAAAGCTGCCCTGCGGAAAACACTCCTCTGGTGGACACTAGTCATACTGGGCCTTTTGTAACCATTCACAGGTTTGGGCGAAGGAGCGGGCAAACAAATCCGTGCTGGATCGAAA
>JANXQE010000804.1 GCA_025356925.1 Limisphaerales bacterium
GGCCAACCCGAGAGCCTGGGCATGATCGAGCAGGAGTTGGCCGAGGCCTTCCCCGTAGAACGAAGCAGTGGCCTCGTAGCCACTCTTCTGATATTCGGCCCGGGTTAAGATGTAACCGATCTCGTCGGTGGTGAGCGCGGCGACGCAGGGGTGAGCGATGCCGGCCTGGCGCAACAACGTGTCTTTTACCGCCAGTCCCAATTCGCAAATGGGTTCTCCCGGGAATGTCACCATTTCGAAACCGTTTAGGCGAAGGGCGTAGATCGGTGCCTTTTCCGGGAAGAGAACCTTTACCATTTGGTCGAGTTGTTCCTGGGTGACGTGGTACTCCGTGCCGGCGATCTTCACGAAGTCTGGCGCCCCCTGGCGGGTCGGCAGGGTGACCCACTCAGAGCCGACGGCGAATCGACTGATGCTCTCGGCCCGGAGCTCCCTGGCGAGCCGCCAGGCCGCAATACCTACCTGTCGCCCGTAGTTCCAGGCCTGCTCATAATTACTTCCAGCGGCCCGACGCTGCGGGGAGATGTCGCCTTCGGCTCCGTTTGCGTAGAGGCAGATCGCGCCACCGCCCATGAGGTCTTCGACCGTGCGTTGCATGCTCCCGGCCCATTCGCCTGAAACCAACATGTCATGTTCGCTGACAAAAGTCCCATGCGCGGTGTAGTTCGCCAGCACGGCGTAGGGCGAACCGTCCAGCTTATCCAGTCGAAGGACCGTGAGCTGAGGATCGATAGCCTTACTGCCGCGCCGGTTGCGGTTCATGTCTGGCAAGTTTACCGCTCCCGAGGCCGCCTTTACCGGCTGCAGGCTGGCATTGGCTTCTGCGAGGGCTTTGGCCAGGCGGTCCGTGACGAAGTTGAGGACCAGTTCGGAGAAAATGCCGATATTTGGATTGTTGACGATGTTTCGTCGGTCGAGCGAAAAACCTTCCAGACCGGTGTGAGTGTGGCTGGCAATGATGAGCACGCGCTCCAGCGTCAGATTCGCGATGGCCGCTTTCTTGAGTGTCTCCTGGGCTACGCAGACCGGGACGCTGCACATGTCCACCGTCACGACCGCGGATTTCTCCCCACCCGAATCGAAGAGGATAACTTTGCCGTAGATTGTGTCGAGCGTGCCCTCGGCGGGTTTGCCTTCGCGTGCACCGTATCCGCCCAATTGCGTGGGGATCTTCTCCTCCATCGGGTTGATGCTCACACGCGCGACGCCCGCCCTGACTGGAGCGGCTGAAGATTGTGCCATTGACGTGAGGCAGGCGCACAATAGTACCGCAATCGCGAACTTCGCCGTGGTTCGAGATAGCCTCTGGGTGAGCCGATGCCCCGCGTTATCGGGCGGACGGGGCAGGGAGGTTGGTAACGACCGTCCCGTCGAGGGAGGGAATGGCTTTTGGCGAGCAGCGAAGCAGTCCTTACGGCCGCCGGGTTTTATGGAATGGCTCATAGGGGACGTATGCTCTGCTGAGGCTAGCCGCCGAGGCGGGGCCGTCAAGTCGCCGCAAGCGATGTTTCTTAACGGCGCGGCACCGGGTGAGTGAGGTCCGTGATGCAAGCATAACGGATGTCTGTGTGGACTCGCCGCTTCGTCTCAGACGTTGCAAAATCGAATCCCACGGATGAATTATTTGGCCATCCTGGCTTTCTGATCTCAATCGCCGTTCTGCTGCCGTCTCACGGGGCCAGCGCGCGATAAAAGCGAGGCAACTGCCCGGGGACGACGTTCTCACCAAACTGCGCGTTTCCGCTGCTATCTGTTTGCAGTGGTACGAGCGGTTGCCAGATTGGCGGCAGCTGAGTTGCATACTGGAGGTGGTAACTTGCTAACGGCGTTCCCGAAAGGGAGATTTGAACTGTATCGGTGGAGGACAGCAAAAGCGCCAATCTTGCCGGGAGAGGTGGTTGGGCGGCACTCATTGGAGCGAACTTGAACACAGTGCCTTGCGTGTATCCTCCCAACGCAGTTGTGCCATAGAGCCCGCCGTCGTTACCTTTGATTAAACCGGCGAAGGGCGATTGCGCATCCGTGCCGCTGCGGCTGAAAGCGCGGAGCAGTTCGAAACTCGAGCCGTCCTTTGCCACCCTGAATAGAGTACCGGCACCATAGACGCCACCGCTGGAGGTCGTGCCGTATAACATTTGGTCAGTCCATTCAACCAGTTCTCCGTAAGGATCGCCGCTCAGGCTGGTGATGATGCTGAAACCGCTGCCATCCTTATTAACTCTGAAGACGACACTCACCGTGCCCGGGCCGGTGTTTAGCGCCGTGCCGTACAGCGCGCCGTCACCTCCTTCGATCACACCTCCCTCGGGAAGGTTGGCATCGCCGATCTTGCGCGTAAAGTTATGAATTACCTTGAAGCCGCTCCCGTCGGTATTGATTTTGAAAAGGGTGCCGGCGCCATTGGTTCCGCCTGTACTCGCAGTGCCGTAGAGCGCCAGGTCGCTGGCCTGGAGCAAAGGAGCATCGAGGAAACTCCCGTCGGGGCCATTCAAGGTGAAACCTTTAAGCACAGCGTAACCGCTCCCGTCTTTATTCAGTTTGTAGATCGCACCATAACCGGTGTTGGGTGTTCCGCCGTTATGGGTAGTTCCGTACAACGCCCCGTCTTTGCCCTCGATGAGGTGCGCCAATGGGTTTGCGGCGTCGGTGCCAAACACCACTTGGAAGTTGTGCAGGTTGGTATAACCCGACCCGTCCTTGTTCAGTTTAAAAACCGTTCCATAGTTATTGAGGCCACCAGCGACACAGGTTCCATAGAGGGCGCCATCGCTTCCCTCCAACAAGGCGCCCCAAGGGAGTTGCCCGTCGCCGCCAGAATTGCTCAGACTCTTTATGATGGCGTAACCGCTGCCATCGTGATTGATCTTGAATACCGAGCCGACCCCGTAAGCGCCACCGAGCTGCGTCATGCCGTACAGGGGACCATCGGCGCCTTGGATCAGACCGGGTCTCGCGTTACCGCCATCCCCACCCGCGCTGTTGAAACTCTGCACGACAGCGTAGTTGCTGCCGTAAGGATTGATTTTGTAAACCGTTCCATCCCCGGGGGCATTGCCACCGTTGCGCGTACCAAACGCGCCGCCGGTTGAAGTGGTGCCATAGAGAGCGCCGTCGCTGGCCAGCAACAGAGGGCTGTGAGCAACTTGCCCGTCAAAAGGAATTGTATCGAACGAATGCAACTGGGCGAAGTTACTGCCATCTTTGTTGAGTTTGAACACCGTGCCACTGCCGCTGGGCGCGCCGCCGCCCTGCGAGGTCCCATAAAGAGCGCCATCCCGGCCTTCAATCAGGGCCCCGGTGAACGGTCCTCCACTGCCGGGGAGCGAAGTGAGCACGGTAAAACCGCCGCCATCTTCAGCGATTTTGAAAACTATCCCGTTGACGCCTTAGAGCGCGCCATCGCTGCCGTGCAGCAAGCCGGCCTGTGGGCCGGATAAATCAGTTCCAAACCCGCTGAAGGAATGGAGGACACTATAGCCTGTGCCATCCTTGTTTAGTTTGAAAATCGTGCCGTGGCCCCCGTTGTTATCGCCTGTCGTTGTGCCGTAAAGGGCGCCATCTTGCCCCTCAACTAAAGGTGCCATTGGGTAATCTCCTTCATTCTGCTGAAATTGATGCAGGATCTGATATCCGTTGCCGTCCGGGTTAACCTTGAAAACGGTGCCGAGGTTATTCGTGCCTCCGTAAAGAGTCGTTCCGTAAAAGGCGTGGTCCGTCCCTTCGACCAGACCGGCGGTGGGCTGGATTCCGTCGGTTGGCCCCGTGAACTTGTGCAGCACGGTAAAACCGCTGCCATCCTGGCCCAACTTGAACACCGTGGCCGCAGTGACGCCGGAAAACTGATTACCACAAGTACCATAAACCGCTCCGTCGCTGCCGCGAACAATCGCGTTGGGGTATTGACCATTCTGGTCTGGCTGAAAGTTCCAAATCACACGATAACCAGTGCCGTCCTTATTCATTTTGAACACTGTGCCCAGGCCGGCCGTGCCGCCGTAAAGGGTGGTGCCGTACAAAGCGCCGTCGTCGCCTTCCACCAGGCCGGCAAGTGGGGCGGAAGCCATCTGGTTGGTGTTTCCGAAGAGGTGAAGCGGCACATAGCTCAGCCGATTGGAAGCGAGCGGCACGACGTCGGTGAATGTTTCTCCCAAGCGGATTTCGTCAAAACTGGCGGTCGGCCCGGCGGTGGTCCCGGAGGCGAAGATTACCCGGTCAAACTGAAAGTCCAATCCACTCAAGGCGGCCGTCAGCAAAAGGTTGTTGGTAGGCTCTGAGTCCACCGGAGGATTCACGTATAAGATCGCCTGGTCGCCGGACGGTGTCCCGAAGTTCATTTTGACCACCAACAAAAAGGTTTGGCGATTCGTGCCGACAATAGATGTGAGTCTGAAGCTACTCGGCGGCGCGTAAAGCGATAGATACTGTTGGCCAGTCGCCACGCCCACGTACAGGCGCTGAGCGGTTCCGTCGTAGAGGTTCAATCCCGCGTAGTTGTTGGTGTCGGTCTGTTCCGGCCGAAATAAGAAACTCAACCACAGGGTGGTGCCCTTTTTGCCAAACTTACCGTTAGAGATCAGCGCGGGAAAACTTGAAGTGTCGAGCATGCGAACCGAACCGCTATTGCCGTCCGTGGCAAAATGGTTGCCGGTGGTAGCCACGCCATTGATCGTCAGGCTGCCGGCGACGATGTTGTCAAAGCCCGACCAGCCCGCCTGCCATCCCGTGCCGCCGTTCAGTCCGTTGATGGAATCTGTGGGGCCGTAGTTCGCGCCGTCATAGGCAATCAACGCGGCGGAGAGATCGCCCACGCATAAGCGCGCCAGAAAAGCACTAAGGAGCCATCCGACTTTGGTCATGCCAAACGCCCACGCGCCAGAGGGGTCTCTTTGTTTCATAAGGTGAATGGCCAAAAACGTAACGAGCTCCACCACCCGCGTCACGCCGTAAGTGCGGGCGCGTGAAGATTATTTCAGGCTACCGAAATAGTGTTGACTACAACCGTTATGCAAGCATACCGGAGGTCCGAATAGCCCGAGCGCATTGGACTCAACTGCGAAAGCAGCAGGATGTCGAACGGTAATTTTTTCTGGTCCGCAACCCGAAATGTGCGAATTAGGAATTCACCACCCACAGGGCGGCCAGGGGTGTGCCGAGCCCAGTGGATGATCTCCGGATGCCAAGCATCAGTGGGGCGGCCCGCCGATGATCGCTGAGCCGTCGGGTGAGCAGACGAACGCCACCGCGGCCGCTACTTCCTCGGGCTTGCTGAACCGGTTGAGCAGCGAAGCCGGACGCACGTTGCGGCATCGCTGACCCGAGCTTTTCGGTTTTCGAAATTCAATTTCAAGCTAGTCCCGGTGGTAAACCTCGGCGCCTTTCTCGACGAACTCCCTCGATTTTTCTTTCATCCCTTGCTCGAGCGCGTCCGAATCACTCAGGCCCTGCTCGGCCGCGTACTTGCGAACGTCCTCGGTGATTTTCATCGAGCAGAAATGCGGGCCGCACATGCTGCAGAAATGCGCCGTCTTGGCGCCCTCTTGCGGCAGCGTTTCGTCGTGAAAGTCGCGCGCCGTCACCGGGTCCAGGCTCAAATTAAATTGATCTTCCCAGCGGAACTCAAAGCGAGCCTTGCTCAGGGCGTCGTCGCGGAACTGAGCGGAAGGATGGCCCTTGGCTAGATCGGCCGCATGAGCCGCGATCTTGTAGGCGATCACGCCGTCTTTGACATCCTTTTTATCCGGCAAACCCAGGTGTTCTTTGGGGGTGACGTAACACAGCATCGCGCAGCCGTACCAGCCGATCATCGCGGCGCCGATCGCGCTAGTGATGTGGTCATACCCGGGAGCGATGTCCGTGGTCAACGGTCCGAGGGTGTAGAACGGCGCCTCCCCGCACCAATCCAACTGTTTTTCCATGTTCTCTTTGATCAGGTGCATGGGGACATGGCCGGGGCCTTCATTCATAACCTGGCAGCCCATTTCCCAGGCGATCTTCGTCAACTCGCCTTGCGTCCGCAGTTCCGCGAACTGCGCCTCATCGTTGGCGTCCGCAATCGAGCCTGGGCGCAAGCCGTCGCCGAGGCTGAAGCTCACGTCGTAAGCGCTCATGATCTCGCAGATCTCCCGGAAGTGAGCATAGAGGAAACTCTCTTGATGGTGCGCCAAACACCATTTCGCCATGATCGCGCCGCCGCGCGATACGATCCCCGTTACCCGGCGCGCGGTCATGGGCACGTAGCGCAGCAGGACGCCGGCATGCACCGTAAAGTAATCGACGCCCTGCTCACATTGTTCGATCAGCGTGTCGCGATAAATGCCCCAGGTCAGGTCTTCGGCCTTGCCGCCGACTTTTTCGAGCGCCTGGTAGATCGGCACCGTGCCGATCGGCACCGGTGAGTTGCGCATGATCCATTCGCGGGTCTCGTGAATATTCTTGCCGGTTGAAAGATCCATCACCGTGTCCGCGCCCCACTTGCTGGCCCAGCGCATTTTTTCGACCTCTTCCTCGATGCTCGATGCCACCGCCGAGTTGCCGATATTGGCGTTGATTTTCACCAAGAAATTGCGCCCGATGATCATGGGCTCGCTCTCGGGATGGTTAATGTTGGCGGGAATAATGGCGCGGCCCCGGGCGACTTCAGCGCGCACGAACTCAGGTGTGATGAGGCTGGGGATTTGCGCGCCGAAGCCTTCGCCGCCGAGTTCGCGCCGCTGCGTTCGCGGCCGCCCGGCAATCTCTTCGCGCCCGAGGTTCTCACGGATGGCGATGAACTCCATCTCAGGAGTAATCAATCCCTGCCGGGCATATTGGAGTTGCGTGACGATTTTGCCGGGTTTTGCTCGCAGCGCCTGGCGATGAAGAGTCGGCGGAATCGGCGCGTCGCTGCGCCCGGCCACCGGCACATAGCGCTTGGCGACCGGTTCGACATCACCGCGCCCCAGGACCCATTGCTGGCGCAGCGGGGGCAACCCTTTTTCGACGTCACCCTGGAAGCCGGCGTCTCCCCAAGGTCCGGAGCAATCATAAACCCTGACCGATGCATTCGGTTCGAGGCGACCATCGAGCATCTTCGTTCCACTCAACCGGATCTCGCGCAACGGCACGCGAAGCTCGGGATGGATTTTGCCTGGGAGATAGGCTTTTGCGGAAGCGGGGAGTGTTTCCGTGCTCTGGGGTTCAAATGTGGTCCGGTTCGCGATCATTATTTGTCTTTCGTTGTAGCGAATCCTGGCTCGGCAAGGCTGGAGAGGAAAGGTCCCTTCGCCAGCATTACCTGGAGCAGGTTCAACGGGTCTGCGGCGCTCCCGCGCAGCACTCTCAGCCTTCGCATCGGCACACGCCGAGACCGGTAGGCTCCCCTGTAATCACCAAACACTAAGCTGCTGTCCCAGCGCGGTCAAGCGGAGGAAAACGTGCTCACGCGCTGCTTCGCGCGCCGTATGGGGCTCACGATCGTTGGCGCGGAGCGTCCGAGCATACTCGCATCAGGTAGCGCAGGTCATCCGCGCCTGCGAGTTCCGGCGGCGCCTTGCCACCGGTTCTCGGGCAGTGCGCGAATCAGGGCTGGTCTTTAGTCCGGTAGACGACGTACTGAAGCCGCTGGAGGTCGACCAAGCTGTTCGGCGGACCGGAGGACGGTGCGTCCAGGTTTTGGTCCCTGTTCAGGGTCCGCCACCGCCAATTTTCACTATGACCGTCAGCAAAAGCAAAAACACCCGAATTCCCGTGTCGCACGGTGGGGGAGTTTTGCCACGTACTCGGTTCAGTGGCGTAATTCACGGCAAAGTAACCGTCATCCACGGTTTCGATGCTCTCGTCCAGAAAAGTCAACGCTTGCACCGGTGGAGGGCGCACAATCTCGGTGATTTTTTGGTATTGCAGGAAAGTCGACCCCAGGACCCATTCCGTGCTGGTGACGCTGTACCGACCAGCCTGGGCATCGTTCGCTCCCCCCATGCGGCCCTCGAGTGAATAATTCCGGGCGATCGGCACATTCGGGTTCAGCGTTTTCGGCCCCCTGGTCGCCGAGGGGCACTTGTAAACACCCACATTAGGATTGTATGGGTACAAAAGGCCCTTCCTGAGCTCAGCAGTGTTGGTAGCGCCCGGGTAGGAAAAGACGCTGCCTGAGGTTCCGTCGATCCAGGCTCGCGGGTCTCCCAGCCAGTTGGGGACCAGCACCTCGTTGAAGTCACC